>DATBAA010000550.1:0-5326 GCA_036271755.1 Myxococcales bacterium
GGGCGACAAGGTGTCGAAGGGCACCGTCGTCTGCGTGCTCGAGGAGAAATCGGGCGGGGCGGCGGAGAAGAAACCCGCCGAAGAAAAGAAAGAGCCCGCGCCGGAAAAGCCCGCGAAGAAAGACGAAGAGCGAGCGGCGACGCCGGAGAAGCCCGCCGCGCCGGAGCAACCGGTGGCCGCTTCGCGCGGCGGCAAGGAGCCTTCCGAACAGGCGCAGCCGACTCCGCGCAAGGATCACGGCGGCCCGACGGAGACTGTTCCGCCGCCGCCTCGCACCGCCGCGCCGATCGACGAGGAAGGCTTTCGCACCGCTCACGCCGGGCCGGGCGTGCGCAAGCTCGCGCGCGAGCTGGGCGTCGATCTGGGCAAGGTCAAAGGCACCGGCCCGAAGGACCGAATCCTGCCCGAGGACCTGCACGCCTTCGTCAAGACCGCGCTCAGCACCGGCGCGCCTGCCGCGGCCACTGCGGCGCCGCTGCCGAAGATCGACTTCTCGAAGTTTGGCCCGGTCGAGGACAAACCGCTCACTCGCATCCAGAAGATCGCCGGCCCTGCCCTGCTGCGGAACTGGAACGCCATTCCGCACGTGACCTCGTGCGAGGACGCGGACATCACCGAGCTGGAGTCGTTCCGCGTCGCGCTCAACAAGGAGCAGACCGAGGTGAAGGTCACCCTGCTCGCCTTCCTGGTGAAGGCCTGCATCGCCTCGCTGAAGAAGTTCCCCAACTTCAACAGCTCGCTCGACGGCGACCACCTGGTGCTCAAGCGCTACTACAACATCGCCTTCGCGGCCGACACGCCGCAGGGGCTGGTGGTTCCGGTCATCAAGGACGCCGACAAGAAGGGCGTGCTGGCCATCGCGAAGGAAGCTGCCGAGCTCTCTGCGAAGGCGCGCGACGGCAAGCTTCTGCCCGGCGACATGCAGGGCGCGAGCTTTACCATCTCGTCTTTAGGTGGCATCGGCGGGACGTACTTCACGCCCATCATCAACGCGCCCGAAGTGGCCATCCTGGGCGTCTGCAAGGCGGCGATGCGGCCCGTCTGGGACGGCAACGAGTTCAAGCCGCGGCTGATGCTGCCGCTGTCTCTCTCCTGGGATCACCGCGTGGTCGACGGCGCCGGCGCCGGGCGCTTCAACGTGCACCTCGCCGCCATGCTGGGCGACGCGAGAAGGATGCTGCTCTAATGGACGTCCCGGTTCCCGACATTGGCGATTTCAAGGACGTGCCCGTCATCTCGGTGCTGGTGAAGGCCGGGGACACGGTCGAGCAGGAGCAGTCCATCGTCACGCTCGAGTCCGACAAGGCGACGGTGGAGGTGCCGTCGCCGGCGGCGGGCGTGGTGAAGGAAGTGAAGGTCAAGGTCGGGGACAAGGTCTCGCAGGGGACCATCCTCCTCGTGCTGGACGAGGCGGCGGGCGGCGACAAGCCGGCCGAAAAAGCGCCCGAGAAGCCGGCAGAGAAGAAAGCCGCGCCCGCTCCGGAGAAGGCCTCCGAAAAGCCGGTGGAGACGCCGAAGCAAGCGGAGCCGAAGCAGGCCGGGTCGAAAGAGTACCTGGCCGAGCCCAACGCGAAGTCGACCGCGGCCAGGTACGACTGCGACGTGCTCGTGCTCGGCTCCGGCCCCGGCGGGTACGCCGCGGCCTTCCGCGCCGCCGACCTGGGCATGCGCGTGATGATGGTCGAGCGCTACCCTGCCCTGGGCGGCGTCTGCCTCAATGTCGGCTGCATTCCCTCCAAGGCTTTGCTGCACATCGCCGCGGTCACCGACGAAGCGCGCGCGCTGGCCGAGCACGGCATAGGCTTCGGCGAGCCCAAGTTTGATCTCGTCAAGCTGCGCGCCTGGAAGGACAAGGTCGTCGGCAAGCTCTCGGGCGGCGTCGCGATGATGGCCAAGGGCCGCAAGGTGGAAGTGATCACCGGCGTCGGCGCCTTCGAGAGTCCGCACGAGATGAAGGTGGGCGACCGCAAGGTCAGCTTCGACAAGTGCATCATCGCGGCGGGAAGCCAGGCGGTGAAGCTGCCTTTCTTTCCGCAGGACCCGCGCGTGGTCGACTCCACCGGCGCGCTGCAGCTCGCCTCGATTCCCAAGCGCATGCTCATCGTCGGCGGCGGCATCATCGGCCTGGAGATGGGCACGGTCTACTCGACGCTGGGCGCGCGGCTGGACGTGGTGGAGATGCTCGACGGGCTGATGCCCGGCGCGGATCGCGACCTGGTCAAGGTGTGGCAGAAGCGGAACGAGAAGCGCTTCGATCGCCTGATGCTGCAGACCAAGACCACCAAGGCGACCGCGCAGGACGACGGAATCCGCGTCGAGTTCGACAAGGCCGACGCGCAGACCTACGACCTCGTTCTCGTCGCGGTCGGCCGCAGCCCCAACGGCAAGCGCATCTCGGCGGAGAAGGCCGGCGTCCAGGTCGACGAGCGCGGCTTCATCAAGTCCGACAAGCAGATGCGCACCAACGTGCCGCACATCTTCGCCATCGGAGACATCGCCGGCGCGCCCATGCTGGCGCACAAGGCGACGCACGAAGGCCACGTGGCGGCAGAGGTCGCGGCGGGCCACAAGTCGTCGTTCGACGCGCGGCAGATTCCGTCGGTGGCGTACACGGATCCGGAGATCGCCTGGGCCGGCGTCACCGAGGACTCGCTCAAGGGGCAGAAGTTCGGCAAGTCGGTCTTCCCCTGGGTGGCGAGCGGCCGGGCCATCGCCAACGGCCGCGACGAGGGCTTCGTCAAGCTGCTCTTCGACGAGAAGACCAACCGCCTCATCGGCGGCGGCATCGTCGGCACCTCGGCGGGCGACCTGATCAGCGAGATCTGCCTGGGCATCGAGATGGGCGCGGACGCGGACGACATCGCGCACACCATCCATCCGCACCCGACGCTGGGCGAGTCCATCGGCCTGTCCGCCGAGGTCTTCGCCGGCACCTGCACGGACCTGCCACAGCCGCGCCGGAAGAGCACTTAGGGTTTTCGGGAAGGTGGCCCGCCCCGGAATCGAACCGGGATGACCTTGCGATCGGTGGATTTTGAGTCCACTGCGTCTGCCTGTTCCGCCAGCGGGCCGTGCGGCGCGCTTTATACACGACTCGGGCGCCCGGTAAAGCTGGCAACTGGGAACTGGCCACTGTCAGCTTGCATGAGGCGGCTCGAGGCGCTACAGCAGCGCCCGCCGTGATCAATCTCCTCATCGCGTTGGCCGCCGGTGTCGCCGGCTTCTTGCTCTTCTTCCTGACCGGGATCGCGCACGCGGTCGGGTCGATCATTCCCGGCATCGTGGTCGCCATCGCCGCCTTCATCTTCCTGATGAGGCGCAGCGGGAAGCAGATCGAGGCGGTGATGGCCATCGCGCAGAAGGAGATGGCCGCGCGCAAGCCCGAGCGGGCGGTCGTCGCGTTGGAAGAGGGGTTCAAGCTGGCCACCTGGCAGTTCGGCCTTGCCTCCAGCCTGCACGCCAACATCGGCATCCTGCTCTACGTGCAGAAGAAGTTCGACGAGGCCGAGCCGCACCTGCGCAAGAGCAGCAAGACCCTGCTCAAGCTGTGGCAGGCGCAGGCCATGCTGGCGGCCATCCTCTTCCGCCGCAAGCAGTACGACGAGATGGTGAAGGTCTTCGACGCGGCCGTGCGGGGCAACAAGAAGGAGAGCCTGCTCTTCGCGGTCTACGCCTGGTGCGAGACCCAGCGCGGCGAGAAGAAGCGGGCCTTGGAGATCCTGCAGCAAGGCCTCACCGAGAGCCCCTCGGACGAGAAGCTGAAGACGCTGGTGGGCCGGGCGCAGAACGACAAGCGGCTCAAGCTGGACGCCTGGGGCGAGCTCTGGTGGCAGTTCTGGCTGGAGAACCCGCCCATGATGGCCGGCCCGCAGGGCGGAGGCTTTGCCTTCACCGGCCGGCAGCGCTTCGGGCGCGGCGGCTATCGCAGGTAGCGCTCGTGAGTATTGCCGGCCCGTTGCGCGGCGAAAGATCCGTACCAACCCAGCGGACAAACGCCCGATTCCTTCTTGCCTACAACTTGGCGAGTGGGCAGCCCCGTCGCTACCTTGGGTTTCGGGCGGTTGGGCGGCGTCGGGGCGCGGGAGTCTCATTTTGAACGTGCGAGTGGTGGGGGCGGGGGAGACAGCAGAGGCGCTGAGGACAGCGCTGACGGCGGCAGGTCTTGCCGAACGCGCGGGAACTCCCGCTGCGTTCGTCTGCGGCCTGGACGACCTGTCGCGCGCGGTCGCGATGCGCGAGCTGTCTCAGGTGAACGGGCCAATCGTGGTGCTCAGCGCGGACGCGGGGGCGGCCATCGAGGCCGGCGCGGACGACGCGGGGTCGACTCCAGACGAGGTCGCGCGCCGGCTGAGCGCACGCTTGCGCGCTCCCAAGGCAGCGCGCATCGAGGAGGCCGCGGCGGACAACGGCTCCAAGCGCGGCAGGCCGCTGGTGCTGGTCGTCGAGGACGACGAAGACGCCCGCATGGTGCTGACCGAGCTGCTCCGGCCGCGCTACGACGTCGACGCGGTGGGCGACGGCGAGACCGCGCTCAAGCGCGCCGCCGAGCTGAAACCAGATTTGATTTTGCTCGATCTCTTCCTGCCCGGCATGGATGGCTTCGGCGCGTTGACGGGCCTGCGCCGCAACTCCAAGACGGCCGACACGCCGGTCATCTTCTTGTCCGCGCAAGGCGACGCAGAGACAAAGAGCCAGGGGCTTTCGCTGGGCGCCGCCGACTACCTGGCCAAGCCGTTCAGCGAGCAGGAGCTGATGGCGCGGGTCGATCGCACCCTCAAGCTCACCGCGCAGAAGGAGCACTACCGCGCGCTGGCGCAGACCGACGGCCTCACCGGCCTGCCCAACTTCCGCTCGTTCCACGCCCGCCTCGAGGAAGAGGTCGCGCGCGCCACCCGCTACGGCCACCCGCTGGCCTGCGCCATGGTGGACCTGGACGGCCTCAAGGGCATCAACGACAAGATGGGCCACGCCGCCGGCAACCGCGCCATCGTCGCGCTGGCAGACGCCGTCCGCGAGGAGCTGCGCGACACCGACTTTGCCGCCCGCTACGGCGGCGACGAGTTCGTGGTGCTGCTCTCGCAGACGAACGAAGCGCAGGCCGCGCTCTTCGCCGAGCGCCTTCGCAAGCGGCTGATCGAGACCAGCGAGCGCGCCGGGCTTCCAGTGCGCGGCTCCATCGGCGTGGCAGCGGTCAGCTCGGACGAGTTGGAGACTCCGGATGCCTCGGAAGATCTGCTGCGCCGCGCGGACGAAGCCCTCTACCGCGCCAAGCGCTCAGGGAGGGACAGGGTCGAAGTGGCCCATGTCCATCACTGACTGGCCATCG
>DATBAA010000551.1:0-2308 GCA_036271755.1 Myxococcales bacterium
GTCCCAACCCGCCGCCCCCCTCGGCTGTGAACAACGACTAGATTGGCACTCTTCGAACCCAACGAGATGCAGGCCATGGTGCAGTCGACCGCGCGCAAGTACGCGCAAGAGTCGCTCGTGCCCGTCGCCTCCGCCATCGACCGCGAGCATCGCTTTCCCAAGCAGCAGCTGGCCGAGCTTGCCGAGCTTGGACTGATGGGCATCAACGTGCCCGAAGAGTTTGGCGGCGCCGGGGCCGGGGCCGTGGCGCACGCGCTGGCGTTGACCGAGCTCTCTCAAGGCTGCGCCTCCACGACGGTGACCCTGGCCGTCAACAACATGGTCGCCGAGACCATCTGCAAGTTCGGCGACGAGAAGCAGAAGCAGAAGTACGTGCCCGAGATCACCTCTGGCCGCTTCGTCGCCGCGAGCTTCGGCTTGTCGGAGGCGCACAGCGGCTCGGATGCGGCTTCGCTGCGCACCACCGCCCGGCTGGACGGCGACTCCTGGGTGCTCAACGGCAGCAAGCAGTGGATCACCTCGGGCGACGTGGCCGGCGTGCTCACCATCTGGGCGCGCACCGAGACGGGCGTCTCCAACGCCAAGGGCATCTCCTGCTTCCTGGTCGAGGGCGGCACTCCGGGCCTCATCATCGGCAAGGCCGAGGACAAGATGGGGCTGCGCGGCTCCAGCACCGTCTCGCTGACGTTCGAAGACCTGCGCCTTCCCGCGTCGGCGCTGCTCGGGACGCGCGGGCAGGGCTTCGGCATCGCCATGAGCGCGCTGGCGGGCGGACGCATCGGCATCGCCGCGCAGGCCATCGGCATTGCCACCGCGGCGCTCACCGAAGCCGTGCGCTACGCCAAGGATCGCAAGGCGTTCGGCAAGCCCATTGGAGAGTATCAAGCGCTGCGCTTCATGCTGGCCGACTGCGACACCGAGCTCGCGGCGGCGCGGCTGCTCGTGCTGCGCGCCGCGGGTTTGAAAGAGGCGGGGCAGCTCTTCGTGCGCGAGGGTTCCATGGCCAAGGTCTTCGCGACCGAGAAGGCCAACAAGGCGTGCGACGTGGCGGTGCAGGTCCACGGCGGCTACGGCTACATCGACGAGTTCGCCGCCGAGCGCCACTACCGCGACTGCCGCATCACGACCATCTACGAGGGTACCAGCGAAGTTCAGCGCATCGTCGTCGCGCGTGAAGTCCTCAAGTAGAGCGCGCCAGAAAGGCACATCTCGATGAACGTCGTCATCACTGGAGCCTCCGCGGGCATTGGCGAGGCGTTGGCGGATGAGCTGGGGAAGCGCGGCGACAAGCTGGTGCTGGCCGCGCGGCGCATGGACAAGCTGCAGGAGGTCGCCGGCCGCGGGAGCGCGCTGGCGGTGAAGTGCGACGTGACGAAACGCAACGACGTCTTCCAGCTCTTCAACAAGTCGGTCGAGCACCTGGGGCACATCGACGCCTGGGTGAACAACGCGGGCCGCGGCATCTTCAAGACCTTCGAGAACGTCACCGACGAAGACCTGGACGTGATGATCCGCGACAACGTGAAGAGCGCGCTCTACGGCATGCAGACCGTGCTGCCGCACTTCAAGCAGCGCGGAGAGGGCGTCATCGTCAACGTCTCTTCGGGCCTTTCGCGCATGCCGTACGCGGCCTTCCGGTCGGTCTATAGCGCCTCGAAGGCCGCGGTGAACTCGCTGACCGAGACGCTGCGGCTGGAGCTGGCGGCGAAGTACCCGAAGATTCGCCTGCTCACCATCATGCCGGGGCCGGTGGCCACCGACTTCGGCAACAGCGCCGTGGGCGGCGGCCCCGACTCGCGCAGCCTCCCGGGCGCCCAAAGCCCCGAGGAAGTAGCCCAGGTCATCACGGCCGCGCTCTCGCGCCGCAACGGCGATGTCTACACCCGCCCCGAACAGCCCGAAAAAATCCTCGGCTACCTCAACGATCTCTCTCGAGCCTGAAGCGTTTCACCGCTTTGCGGTTGATCGGAAGCGTTGCAGCTTTACGCGGCTTTGATGGCTTCGACTTCGAGTTGGAGCTCGACTTTTTCGCCGACGAGGAGGCCGCCGGTGTCGAGGGCCTTGTTGAAGTTCATGCCGAAGTCGGTGCGGTTGATGCTGGTGGTGGCGGTGAAGCCCGCGCGCTCGCCGCCCCAGGGGTCCTTGCCGCTGCCTTCGTAGCTGGCCTCGAGCGTGACGGGCCTGGTCACGCCGCGCACGGTCAGGTCTCCGATGATGTGCAGCTTGCCTTCGCCCTTCTCGACGACTTGGGTGCTCTTGAAGGTCGCCTTGGGGAACTTCTCGATTTCGAAGAAGTCTCCGGACTTGA
>DATBAA010000552.1:0-1818 GCA_036271755.1 Myxococcales bacterium
GCGGCGCGTCGCTCGACGACCCGAAGAAGCTGTTCAACTCCAGCCTGGAGGGAAACACGCGCCGGGCCATCGACCTTCGCGAGGGCGAGAAGATCAACGAGGCCGCCTTCAAGAAGCTGATCAAGACAGCCGTGGCCGCCAACGCGGCAGCGCGCGCCAAGAAGCCCGCCAAGAAGCCCGCGAAGAAAACCAAACCTGCGAGCTAGCGGTCGGCGATGTCGATGTCTTGCAGGTATGCCGAGGCCGCGACGATGCTGGCCGCGCTCCAGCCCCAGTTGGTGCCGCTGCCGTCGGCCGCGCAGGTGCCGTCGGTGTGGACCGCGAGCAAGTACCCTTGGCTGGTGAGCACGCCCGCGCCGGAGCTGCCGCCCAACGTGTCCAGGTCCGCGTAGTAGATCTCGTCGTGGCAGGCGCCCGCCAGCGTTCCCTCCGCGATGACCTTGGGCCTGCCGCGCGGGTGCTGGATGATCGCCAGCGCATCGGTGGGCCGGCTGGTGAGCGGCGTCGGCGTCACCTCCGGCAGCTGGTCCAGCTGGAGCAGCGCATAGTCCGGCGCGGCCGAGAGCTCGATGACCGTGCCCAGCGTCACCAGCGGATCCCCGTCCGGCTGTTCTTCGTAGTTGAGCTCCAACAGGTCCTGGTCGCCCAGGCCGACGCAGTGCCCGGCCGTCAGCACCACCGGACCGTTGGCCGCGGCGATGAGCGTGCCGGTGCAGACGCCGTTGACCAGCACGACCGCGTCCTCGCGCAGCTGCACGTCCGCGATGGCGCCTTTGTAGCTGTTGATGGCCGTGAAGTCGGCGGTGGGCCCGCACTGCGAGTGGCTGGTGAGCGTCAGCGCTTGGGTACGCGGCGCTTGCAAGTCCGCGCAGATCTCCTGCGTCGGTGGATGCGAACCGCCGCAGCCGCCGGCACTTCCCAATGCCAGAAGGCCCAGTGCGGCCGCGGCGATTCGTGAGCTCATCTGGCTAGTAGATCGCGTTGAGGGCGGTGCGGTCGCTGGCCGTGAGCTCGCCTGTCTCGGTGGTGCGGAAGCAGGAGTTCATGATGGAGCCGCCCACGGTGGCGCCGCTCGGCGTGCCGGGAATGAGGATGGCGCCGACGCCGGCGGTGCCCTCGTTGCTGGCCGCGCCGCCGCAGCTGATGGCGCGGTTGAAGTAGTCCGAGTGACGGAAGCCGACGGTGTGGCCCAGCTCGTGGGTGATGACGTGCTCGAGCACATCGACGCTGTAGGTGGCGCTGTTGAGCCCGGTGCCGATGTTGATGGTGTTGAACGGACGGCCGCCGGAGGGGAAGCCGGAGCTGCCGCCGGTGACGCCCTGGGCGAAGAGCGCGGTGATGGTGGCGCTGCAGCCGGTAGTGCTGCCGCTGGTGCGGGTCATGTGCCAGCGCAGCGCCTGCTGGTTGTAGTTCTGGATGGCGAGGTCGAGGCCCTGGCTGAACTTCGCGTTGCTGGCGAAGGCCGCGCCGTTGACGCAGATGTTGGTGACCGTGGTGCCGACCAGGTTGGTGGTGCGGTACTGCTCCTGCGTCCCGGAGTCGCCGGTGAGCATCTCGCGCGAGGCCTCGAGGCTGACCTCTGCGTCGAGGCCGGTGTAGACGACGCCGTCGAACACCTGGATGTCGCTCCGGGGGAAGCCGGCCTGCACCAGGTTCTCGATGATTTCGTTCGTATCTCCGTGCGATTGGCTGCCGCAGCCAATTGCCAGCGCGCCACAGCTCAATGAAATGACGACAGCTCTTTTCAGCATGGGGGTCCCTTCCGACGAGGGTCTCTCGTCATATGGTGATTGATTGAACTAGAATCACTGCGGACTT
>DATBAA010000553.1:0-4261 GCA_036271755.1 Myxococcales bacterium
CGCCCGCGCCGCGCCGCCTGCGCCGAGCACCACGGACGGCGCGAGCGTCGCCTTGCCAAGATCTTCCAGAGCGCGCAGCAGCCCGGCCACGTCGGTGTTGTAACCGGTGAAGGCCGCGTCGACACAGTTGACCGCGCCCATTCGCGCGGCCGGCGCGTCGAGCTTGCCGCACAGCTTCGCGACCGCCTCTTTGTGCGGCACGGTGACGTTGAAGCCCGCAGCGCCCAGCGCCCGCAAGCCGTGAATAGCCGCCGGAACGTCGGTCACGCGGCACGGCGCGTAGACGGCATCCAGGCCCAGGAGAGAAAACGCCCTCGCGAAGATCTTCGGCGAGCGCGAGTGCGCCACCGGATCGCCCAGGAGGACGTAGAGCGCTCTCAAGACTCCAGCTCGACTTCCGCGCCCAGCCTCTTCAAGAGTGCGTAGAAGCCGGGGAAGGAGACGTCGGCCCACTCCGCGCCTTCGATCACCACCGGCTCTTCACAGGCCAGCGCCGCCACGGAGAAGGCGAGCGCGATGCGATGATCCAGCGCCGCATCGATGGTGGCCCCGCCGCGCAGCTTGCCGCCTTGGATGCGCAGGCCGTCGTGCAGCTCTTCCACCGACGCGCCCAGCGCCCGCAGGCCATTGGCCATCTGCGCCAGCCGATCGGACTCCTTCACCCGCAGCTCGGACGCTCCGCGAATGACCGTCTCGCCCTCGGCGAGCGCGCCCAGCACGGCCAGGATGGGAACCTCGTCGATGGCCCGCAGCACCAATTCGCCGTCGAGAGACGCTCCGTGCAGCTTGCGCGCGGTCAGCGAGAGCTTCGCCGCGGGCTCCAGCGCCGAGCCCTCGTCCAGCTTCAGCTCGGTCTTGAGGCCGAAGAGCGCCAGCGCGTCCAGGAAGCCGGCGCGCGTCGGGTTGACGCCGACGTTCTCCAGCGCGAGTGAGCTGCCTTCGGGCGCGATGGCCGCCAGCGCCAGCAAGAACGCCGCGCTGGAGAGATCTCCCGGCACGTCCATGGCGAAGCCAGACAGCTTCGCGGGCCCGCGCACCGCGACGGTGTTGCCCTTCTGGGTGATGGCCGCGCCCATGCGCCGCAGCATCCGCTCGGTGTGATCGCGGCTGCGCAGCGGCTCGGTGAAGCTGGTCTCGCCCTCGCCGAAGAGCCCCGCCAGCAGCACCGCGCTCTTCACTTGCGCGCTGGCCACCTGCGAATCGACCGCCGCCGCGTGCAGCTTCGCTCTCTTGACGAAGACCGGCGGCTTTCCCGAGGTGGTCTCGACGATGGCGCCCAGCTCTCGCAGCGGCTTCGCCACGCGCTCCATGGGCCGGCCCGAGAGCGATTCGTCGCCGACCAGCTTCGCCTCCAGGCCCGCGCCCGAGAGGATTCCGCACAAGAGCCGCAGCGTCGTGCCGGAGTTGCCGCAGTCCAGGGCTTTGCGGGGAGCCAAGAGGCCGTTCAACCCCTGGCCAAGGACGATGGCGTCGTCCGGCCCCATGTCCACGTCGCGCTCCGGCAGCGGCTTAGCGCCGTCGGGCCGCTGCGGCGGAACGAAGGTGGTCTCTTCGTCTTCTACTTGCGTGTGCGGCTTGCCGACCCACGGCGTGCCGTCTCCGCGCAAGAGCGGCACGCCCAGCTGCGCGAGGCAGCGCGCGGTCGAGCGCACGTCGCCGCCGGGAGCGAGCCCGGCGATGCGGCTCTCGCCCTCGGCCAGCGCGGCGAAGAGCAGCGCGCGGTGCGAGATGCTCTTGTCCCCCGGCACGCGCAGACCCGTGGCCTGCACGGGGTTGCGCAGCGGTTTGATCGTCGCTCTCACGCCCGCGCTCTGTACATCTTGCGGCCCATTGCCCCCGCGATCTTGGCCACCTCGCGCATCAGCGTTTCGAAGTGCGAGAGATTGAGGCTCTGCATGCCGTCCGAGAGCGCGCGATCCGGCTCGGGGTGAACTTCAATGATGAGGCCGTCGGCGCCGCAAGCCACCGCCGCGCGCGCCATGGGCAGCACCGCGCTGCGAATGCCGATGCCGTGCGACGGATCGACCACCACCGGCAAGTGCGACTCGCGCTTGAGCATGGGCACCGCGTTCAGATCGAGCGTGTTGCGCGTCATGGTCTCGAAGGTGCGGATGCCGCGCTCGCAGAGGATCACCTGCTTGTTGCCGCGCGAGACGATGTATTCGGCCGCCATCAGCAATTCCTTGATGGTGCTCGACATGCCGCGCTTCAAGAGCACCGGCTTGCGCAGATCTCCCACGGCTTCGAGCAGCGAGAAGTTCTGCATGTTGCGCGCGCCGATCTGCAGCAGGTCCGCGCTCTCGGCCACGGCCGGCAAGGTCTCGGTGTCCTTCACCTCGGTGACGATCTTCAGCCCCGTCTCCGCGCGCGCCTTCTCCAAGAGCTTGAGGCCGACTTCTTTCAATCCTTGAAAGTCGTACGGGCTGGTGCGCGGCTTGAACGCTCCGCCGCGCAGCAGAGCCGCGCCAGACGCAGCCACGCCGCGCGCCGCCGAGAGGATCTGCGCCTCGCTCTCCACCGCGCAGGGCCCGGCCATGACGATGATGTCCGGCCCGCCAATCGGCACGCCGCCAACATCCACCACCGTGTCGTCGCGCTTTACTTCGCGCGAGACGAGCTTGTACGGCGCGGTGACCGGAATGCAGTCGGCTACGCCGGGCAGCTCTCTGAAGAAGCCCGGATCGACCGGCCCCTTGTTGCCGGTGATGCCGATGGCGGTGCGGCCGGCGCCTTCGATGGCGTGCGGCGTGAAGCCCAGTTCGCGGATCCGCGCTTCAATGGCGTCTTGAGCTGTGCGCGGGACATCTGGATGCAGGACGATGAGCATGATGACCTGATTCTACGCTGTTCCCAGCTTGGAATTGAGAGGAAGTCTGGCGCCCGCAAGCCAGGCGGCTGCCGGCATGCGCTTCTTGCCCTCGGGTTGTACCTCGACGAGCTGCCAGCCGGTGTCCTCGCCGCAGGCCACCACCGAATCGCGCAGAAGCTCTCCTGGCGCGCCTTTGGCCGCTACCGGCTTGCCGGCGTGGATCTTCAGGACGGCGCCGTTGACGGTCGTCCAGGCGCCCGGCCAGGGAGTGAACCCGCGCAGGCGGGCATCGAGCTCGAAAGCGGACCGCGACCAATCGACGCGTCCGTCGTCCCGGGAGAGGATGGGCGCCAGCGTGGCCTTGGCATGATCTTGCGGCGCCCGCGGCAAAGAGCCGGCTTCGAGAAGCTTCAATGCCTCTTTCAATGCCTCCGCGCCGAGCGGGCCGAGCTTTGCCAGCAGCGTCTCGCCCGTCTCGTCGGGCGCGATGGGCAAGCGCTTCTGCAGGCGGATGTCGCCCGTATCCAAGCCTTCGTCCATCTGCATGATGGTCACGCCCGTCTCGGCCTGGCGCAAAGCGATGGACCACTGCGCCGGCGCCGCTCCGCGCAGCGCGGGCAAGAGCGAGGCATGCACGTTCAAACAACCCAGCGGAGCAGCGGCCAATGCGTCCGCCGGCAAGATACGGCCGTAGGCAGCCACGACGGCCACGTCGGGCTTCGCCGAGGCGATGATGGCCGCCAGCGCGCCGTTCTTCACCTTCACCGGCTGCTCGACGCGGATGCCGCGCTGCAAAGCCCAGACCTTCGACGGAGGCGGCTTCAACTCCGCGTGGCGCCCGACGGGCTTGTCGGGCTGGGCGACGACGAGCGCGAGCTCTCCCGCGGAGGCGCAGGCCTCGAGAATGGGCAGCGTGAAGTCGGGTGTTCCCAGGAAGGCGATTCGCATGGCGAGCCGTGCAAACTACCAAAGGCTGCGCTATCCGTGGGCGCCATGAAACTCTTCTACGTACCTGGAACCTGTTCGGTGAACCCCCACATCCTGCTGCGCGAGATGGGCGCCGAGTTCAAGCTCGACAAGGTGGACCGCACCAGCAAGATGACCGACGACGGCATCGACTACAACGCCATCAACCCCAAGAGCTACGTTCCGGCGCTGGAAGTGGACGGCACCGTTTTGACCGAGGGCGCCGCCATCTCCATGTATCTGGCCGACCAGGCGGGCGGCGAGAAGATCGCCCCCAAGGCCGGCACCATGGAGCGCTACAAGATGCAGGAGTGGCTGGTGTTCATCGCAAGCGAGCTGCACAAGAGCTACGGGCCGCTCTTCCGCAAGACGTCCGATCCCGTCTTCCGCGAGAACCTGGCCAAGCGCCTCGCCATCGTGGAGAAGCACTTCGAGACGCACCAGTTCCTCGTCGGCGACAAGTTCAGCGCCGCGGACTCGTACCTC
>DATBAA010000554.1:0-4668 GCA_036271755.1 Myxococcales bacterium
GGCTCTTGTCCGCGCGCGGGTTGTTGTACCAATCGGCGTTCGACTGGACGTAGACGATCTTGCCCGCGGCCCAGCGCCCGCCCACCCAGAGGTCTCCCTTGGCGTCGATGGCGAGGCCGCGCCAGTCGCCCAGCATCTGCGTGTCGGCGCCGCCGCCGGTGCAGGTGGCGTGCAGGCAGACTTGCGGATGCAGGTGGTCGCTCATCCAGTCCGCGTAGCTGTTCAAGAACCAGGTCTTGGGGTCGGGCTCGGCCCAGAGGTCGGGCGTGAGCTTGTCGACGCCGTGGTTGAAGCCCACGTAGAGCTCGTGCGGGTGCGTGAAGTGGTCGTAGATCATCCGCTCGACGGTCCGGTTGTGCCAGAACTCGTTGCTGTTGGTGGAGAGGACGTCGAGCTTCACCACGTCGATGCCCGCGGGATTCCCAGCGCTGTCGAGCCGCAGGCGGACGCGGTCCACCTTGCCGGTGTGGCGCCACGGGTCGGACGAGGTGCCGTCGACGGGCATGCCGTCGGGCAGGTTGCCCAGGTTGAAGTCCTCGTGGCCCCAGTAGCCGACCAGCACTTCGTTGGGGCCGCCGCCAGCGATCTCGCTGATGCCGGCGCTGTCCGCGTCGCTGGACGGGCACGGCTGCAAGAGGCCGTTGTTGCGGCCGGTCGGGTCGTAGCAGTGGTCCATGTCGTGCCCCGGCAGGTGAAGGCCGTCGGAAGAGGCGAAGCGGGTGAAGCTGCTCGCCTTCGGGGTGCGCACGTAGAGCGCCGCGCCGGTGGCCACGTAGAGGTTCTGCGACTCGTCGGTGGAGATGCCGACCACCGGCGTCTCCTGGATGCCGTCCGCCGCGCCGTAGGTGACGTTGCCGGTGGGCCAGGGACCCTTGCCGAGGCTGCCCGGCGTCAGGCCGGGAGGCGCGGTGCCGGTGCCTCCGTCTCCAGGATTCTGCGTGACGACGCCGCCGTCGCCCGGATCCTGGCTGACGACGCCGCCGTCGCTGCTGCCGCCGCCCGTGTTTCCGCTTCCCATGTCGCCGGCGGCGTTGCCGCCCGAGCAGCCCACGAAGACCAACGCCGCGACCAAGAACGCCCCAAGTTTTCCCACGACCGCCCCCTCGCCCAGTTGCAACAACGCTTCTCTGCGAGCGGCAGGCCAATCGTGTGTTCAGTCGTTGGCAGCCTGCGTTGGGAAAGGCGTTTCCGCCGCTGAGAAGTCGCTTTCCCACGGCGAGCGCCGTCTGCTATCCATCGCTTCCCCATGAGTGGAACTTTCGAGCATCAGCCGTTCGGCTCTCGCGCGGACCGGGCTTTCCAGGCGCGCATCCTCCAGACGGCGCTCTCGGCCATTCGCCCGGGCCGCAACACCGCCGCCTTCGACCTCGACTCGACGGTGCTGATGAACAAGGTGCGCCAGGCGCGCATCGTCCGCGAGCTCGGCGTGGCCCAGGGAGATCGCCGGCTCGCTGCCTGCCCGCCCGAGGCGATCGTCTCCTGGGACCTGCGCGACACCGCCGTGCTCTGCGGCTTGTCACGCGAAGAGGCGGAGGCTATCGCTGATGCCATGAAGTCGTTCTGGCGCGCGCGCTTCTTCACCAGCGAGTACTGCCAGGACGACACGCCGGTGGACGGCGCGCGCGACTTTCTACAGAAGGTCAAGAACCTGGACGGCGAGATCCTCTACATCACCGGCCGCCACCTCGAGATGGGTCCCGGCACCCTGGAGAGCTTCCGCCGCGCCGGCTTTCCCATGCCCGACGGCGGCCAGGTGCAGCTCTGGCTCAAGCCAAAGTTCGAGGACAACGACGACACCTGGAAAGAGCTCTGCCACGCTCGATTGCAAGCCATGCGCGGCATCGCCTGCGCGTTCGACAACGAGCCGACGCACGTGAATGCTTATAAGAAGGCCTTTCCCCAGGCGGTGGTGGTGCACCTGGACACCGACCACTCGCGGCGGCCGGTGGAAGTCCTGCAATCCATTCCCTCCATCCACGACTTCGTGCTGTGAAGAAGCGCGGCGGGGTCCTGGCGGTCGTCGACCTGGGCTCAAACGCCACCCGTCTGCAGATCGCGCAAGTCAGCCCCGAAGGGCGCATTTCGGTATTGGCTGAAGATCGAGCCGCGGTTCGGTTGGGCGAGCAGGTCTTCAAGACCGGCCGGCTCTCGTCCGCGGCCATTGCCCGCACCGCCTTGGCCTTGGAGCGATTCGCCAAGCTAGCCCAGCGCGCGGGGGCGGAGAGCATTCGCGCGGTGGCCACCAGCGCGGTGCGCGAAGCCTCCAATCGCGCCGCATTGGTTCGCACCATCCGCAATCACGCCGGCATCGATTTGGAGGTCATCAGCGGCGCCGAAGAGGCGCGCCTCGTCTGCCTGGGCGTGTTGCAAGGAACGCCGTCGTCCGAGCGGTCGCTGCTCATCGACATCGGCGGCGGCTCGACCGAGATCATCAGCGCGCGCGGCGAGGAGCCCGAATCCTCCTGGAGCCTGCCGCTGGGCTCGGTGCGCTTGACCGAGTTCTTCGTCGCCAGCGACCCCATCGCGCGCAAGGAGTCGAAGCTGGTCGACGAAGCGGTGGAGGACGCGCTGGCGCAGCTCGATCCGCTGCTCATCGGCAAGCACAAGCGCATCGTCGGCGCGGCCGGCACCACCGCGGCCGTGGCGCAGCTGGCGCGCAAGGTGTCGGGGCGCGAGTCGGCCTCGGCCAGCCTGCCGGTGACTGCCGCCCAGGTCTCGCGGGTGTTGGAGACGCTGCGGCCCACCACGCTCAAGCAGCGCAAGAAGCTGGGCGTGGACGAGCAGCGGGCCGACATCATCTATGCCGGCACCGCCATCTGCGAAGGCGTGATGCGCAAGCTGCGCGTCGACGAGCTGTTGGTGACCTCGCGCGGTCTGCGCGATGGCCTGATGGCCGACCTGGTGCGCCGCACGGTGCGGCCGCGCGGCGGGCATCTGCACCAGGAGAGCGCGGTGGTGGACGGCCTGCGCGCCTTCGGCCGCCGCTGCGGCTATCGCGAGGAGCACGCCGAGCAGGTGGCTTTACTCAGCCTCTCCTTATTCGATCAAACCCGCGAGCTGCACCGCTTGGGCGAAGAAGAGCGCGGCCTCTTGCACGCCGCCGCCATGCTCCACGACGTGGGCGCCTTCGTCAGCTACAACCGGCACCACAAGCACGGTTACTATTTGCTCTATCACGCCGACTTGCCCGGCTTTACCGACCGCGAGCGCGAATTGATTGCCACCATTGCCCGCTATCACCGCAGGTCGCCGCCGAAGGAGCGGCACGTGGAGTTCGGCCGGCTGACTCCGGCGGAGCGCATCGTGGTGAAGCGGCTGGCGTCCATCTTGCGCGTGGCCGACGGGCTCGACCGCGGGCATCGCCGCCACGTCCGGTCCATCAAGGTATCCCGGCGGGCTTCGGGGCTGCTGGTGGACGTGATGGCCGAGGCCGGCAGTGAGTTGGAGGTATGGTCGGCCCGGCAGAAGTCCGACATGCTCGAGGAGCTCTGCGGCGGCGAAGTGAAGTTCCGCCTGGTCGAATCGCGGTGATCGCGCTCTTGCTCGCGGCCGCGGTCGCCGGGCTCGATCATCTGCCCATCGCCGTCCGCGATCTGGAGAAGGCCGCTGCCGATTATCGCGCGCTCGGCTTCACGCTCAAGCCCGGGCGCCATCACGACAATGGCATGCAGAACCTCCACGCCAAGTTCAGCGACGGCACCGAGCTGGAGCTGATCACGGCTCCTGAAGCCCGCGACGAGCTGTCGAAGTTCTACGTAGAGCATCTGCGCATGGGCGAAGGACCAGGGTCGTTTGGTCTCTTCGCGCCTTCGCCGGACGCGCTCGCCGCGCAGCTGAAGCCACGGTGGCGAGATTTGCCGAAGGCGAAGTCACTCTTTTCCCTGAGTCCCGGCAGCTGATTCCCGGCCGGCCGGTGATCGGCGCGGTATTGCGGACGCGCGATCTGGAGGTCACCCGCCGCGCCTTGAAGTCCGCGAAGGTCATTCAAGAGGGCCGCAGCCTCTTTGTGCCGCCCGAGCTTGCCCACGGCCTCTGGCTCGAATTCCGCGAGCAGGCTCGCTGAATTCGCCGAAGATTCGCGGCAGCTCACCGAATGCGGCTGCGGCGGCGGTCGCGCGCTTCGTATCTCAGGGGCATGCTCGCCATTGAGACTACAGGTTTGACGCACTCCTTCTCGCGAGGCCCGGCGCTAGAGGACGTCTGCCTTTCCGTTCCGGAGGGCAGCATTTACGGGTTCCTCGGGCCCAACGGCGCGGGCAAGACCACCGCGCTGCGGCTCGTCTTGGGGTTGCTTCGCTTGCAGCAAGGCAGCATCCGCGTCTTTGGAGCGCAGCTGAGTCGAGACGTCTTGGGGCGGATTGGCTCGTCGATCGAGAGCCCGTCGCTCTATGCGCACCTGACGGCGCGCGAGAACCTGGCCGTCTGGCGGACGGTGTACGGTTGCCGCGTCTCGCGCATCGACGAAGCGCTGCGGCTCGCCGGCCTGGGAGACACGGGCAAGAAGCGGGCGGGGCAGTTCTCGCTGGGCATGAAGCAGCGGCTGAGCATCGCCGTCGCGCTCCTCCACGAGCCCCGGCTGCTCATCCTGGACGAGCCCACCAACGGCCTGGACCCGCACGGCGTCGCCGAGATTCGCGAGCTGCTGCTCAAGCTGAATCGCGAGCAAGG
>DATBAA010000555.1:0-2336 GCA_036271755.1 Myxococcales bacterium
GATGCGAGAGACTTGAAGGCCGGTGTTGCCGAGGCGTACGTAGTCCATCGAGGCTTCCTTTCCAGAGGGTGCCGCGAGGGTAGTCCCCCACAGCGCCGCGCGCTACCGGCGAAACGTTTCAGCGCGCGGCGGCCGCCAGCATGGCCGCCATGCGCTGATGGACGGCCTGGATTCCCTTGAGCGGCCGGATCATCACCTTGAATTCGCTGATCTTCTGCGCGGCGTTCCAGCGGATGAGATCGACGCCGTTCACCTCGACGCCGTCGATCACCGTCTCGAACTCGAGCAGCGCATCGGACGGGCCTACGATCTCGCGCACGTAGCGGAACTTGTCGCTGAAGAAGACCTGGAAAGCCGCGCCCAGATACATGGCGGCCAGCGCTCGGCCCCTCTGCGGGGTGTGGACGACCGGAGAGAAAAAGAGGGCGTCCTCGGCGAGCAGGTCTTGCAGGCCGGCGGCGTTTTGCGTCTTGACGAGGCGATGCCAGCACTCCAGCGCGGTTTCACTCATGGACGGCATCCTGCTACAGATTCGCGCATCTTGGTTCTCACGGCAGACGAGCAGCGCAATCTGACAGCGTCCCTGGTGCGCATGAAGCTGGCGGCGGAGGGTGAAGTGCCGCGCCTCACGCCGCTCACCGGCGGCATCTCCTCGCTCATCGTCCGCGCCGATACCTCGCGCGGCACCTGCTGCATCAAGCAGGCGCTGGCGCAGCTGCGGGTCGCCGCGGAGTGGAAGGCACCGGTGGAGCGCAACCTCGCCGAGGCCCGCTATCTCAAGCTGGCCTCGGGAGTCTCGCCTGGCGCGGTTCCACGGCTGATCGCCGAGGACCCCGAGGGCGCCGCGTTTGCCATGGAGCTGTTCGACGAGCGCGTCTATCCGAACTGGAAGGCGCAGCTGCGCGACGGCGTCATCCGGCCGGCCGTGGCGAGCGGAGTGGCGAGGCTGATGGTCAGCATCCACCGGGCCACCGCCGGCGACGCCAAGGTCGCACGCGACTTCGCCAACGACGACTGGTTTCGCGCGCTGCGGCTCGACCCCTACTTTGGCGCGGCGGCGGCGATGCATCCCGACTGCGCGCCCGTCCTCGAACGGCTGATCGAGGTGACCGCGTCGACGAAGCGCGCGCTGGTGCACGGCGACGCGAGCCCGAAGAATGTGCTGGCCGGTCCGGACGGGCCGGTGCTGCTCGACGCCGAGTGCGCCTGGTTCGGCGACCCTGCCTTCGATCTCTCCTTCGCGCTGACTCACTTATTGCTCAAGTGCATCTGGAAGCCCGCCTTCAGCGCGGGATATCTCGATTGCTTCGACTCACTGTCGCGCGATTATCTGCGCAGCGTGAATTGGGAGCCGGCGACGGATCTGGAAGCGCGTGCGGCGCTCTGCGTGGCCGGGCTGCTGCTGGCCCGCATCGACGGAAAGTCGCCCGTCGAATACCTCACCGATGAAGGCGATCGCGCGCGCGTTCGCGCCTTCGCGCGGAAGTTCTTGCTGCAGCCGGCGGCGGCGCTCGCTCCTTTGCGAGAGGCGTGGCACAAAGAGCTGTGTCCATGAAGATCGAATCCGTCCACGGCCGCCGCATCTGGGATTCGCGCGGGCGCCCCACCGTCGAGGTCGAGATTGCGCTTCGCGGCGGCGCCACCGGCCGCGGCATCGCTCCGGCCGGCGCCTCGCGCGGCAGCAACGAAGCCATCGACCTTCGCGACGGCGGCAGCGCGCTGGGCGGCTTCGGCGTCGATCGCGCGCTGGCCAACGTCAACGGCCCCATCCGCGCCGCGCTGCTGGGCTTCGACGCGGCGAATCAGGCCGGGCTCGACAAGATCTTGATCGGGCTCGACGGAACTTCCAACAAGTCGAAGCTGGGCGGCAACGCCACCATCGCCACCTCGCTCGCTGCCCTGCACGCGGCAGCAGCCGCGGCGGAAGAGCCGCTCTGGCGTTACCTCGCGGCGGGCGCAGCCGTCCGGTTGCCCTTGCCGGAGATCCAGATCTTCGGCGGCGGCGCGCATGCTGCCCGGCGCGTCGACGTGCAGGACTTCCTCATCATGCCGCTCGGCGCGCAAAGCTTCGACGAAGCGCTCTTCATGACGGCAGAGGTGTATCGCGCCGCCGGCGAGCTGATGGCCGCGCGCGGCAGCCGCATGGGCGTGGCCGACGAAGGCGGCTTCTGGCCCGACTTCGCCTCCAACGAAGAGGCGCTGGAGACGCTGGTGCGCTCCATCGAAGCGGCCGGCTACAAGAACGGCGAGGTGCGGATCTCGCTCGACATCGCAGCGTCCGAGTTCGGCAGGAACGGCCGCTACAAAGTCGAGGGGCGCGACCACGACACCGACGG
>DATBAA010000556.1:0-2248 GCA_036271755.1 Myxococcales bacterium
AGCCCGAGGCTGCGGCCGTGGCCGGGCAGGACGTGCTCGAAGCGGTAGTCCAGCAGCTTGCGCAGCGACTTCTTCTGCTCGGGCCACGAGTACCAGCAGACGTTCCGGCCCATTTCCAACGAACCTTCGTCTCCCCAGAGATGGTCGCCGGTGAAGAGCCAGCGGTCGTCGGCCAGGAGCACGCAGCTGCCGCGGGTGTGGCCCGGCACGGGAATGGCCAGCAGGCCTTTGCCCAGCTCGCGCGGGTCATCATCCAGCAGCACTTCCGCACCGACCGTCAGATCGTCGTCCCGGTGGATGATCCGTTCGCAGCCGAAGCGCTCGCGGAACGCCGCATGGCCGGCGACGTCGTCGCGGTGGGTGAGGAACATCTTGCGCACGCCGCCCAGATCTTGCAGCCGCTTGAGCAGCGGCGCCGCCGCACGCGGAGAATCGACGAGCACGTTGCCGTCGGGCCGCTGCAAGAAGTAGCTCTGCGCGCCGTACGAGTCTTCGCTGGAGTAGCCGCAGCGGAAGACGCCTGGCGCAAGCTCCACCGGCAGCTCGCTTGCGGCTCTCTTCGCGCTGCGCTCCGCGCCGATGGACGCCGTCGGACAGCTCACCACCGCCTGCAGCGCGCGGGTCCACTCGCGGTCGTCCCGCGGCTGGCCGCGCACGAACGACTTGCCGTCGCGGCGGCTTCCAAACGTTTCCGGCGCCAGCTCGCGGCAGGTGTCACAGTCGATGCAGGTCTCGTCGACGAACAGCTCGCCCGGCGCGTTCTCGGGCAGCTTGAGATTGAGGTCTGCCATGCCTCGGTGATAACGGAGGCCTCATGAAGCTGCAGAAGAAACTGCTCCACGACGCCGGCCGCGCCATCCACGACTTTTCCCTCATCGAGGAGGGCGACCGCATCTTGGTGGGCGTCTCGGGCGGCAAGGATTCGTACACGCTGCTGCACATCTTGCAGGAGCTGCAGCGCAGCGCGCCCATCACCTTCTCATTGGTGGCTTGCAACCTCGACCAGGGACATCCGGGCTTTCCCGCGGCCAGGCTGGAAGAGTACCTGCGCTCGACCGGCGCGGAAGTTCGCATGCTGCGCGAGGACACCTTCTCCATCGTCAAGCGGCTCGTCCCCGAGGGCAAGACCACCTGCTCGGTCTGCTCGCGCCTGCGCCGGGGCATCTTGTACAAGACCGCGCAGGAGCTGGGCTGCGGCAAGATCGCGCTCGGCCACCACCGCGACGACCTCATCGAATCGCTCCTCATGAGCATGCTCTTCACCGGCAAGACCCGCTCGATGCCGCCCAAGCTCGTCTCCAACGACGGCAAGAACGTGGTCATCCGTCCGCTCTGCTACGCAGCTGAGAGCGACATCGCTGCGTTTGCCGAAGCGATGCGCTTTCCCATCATCCCGTGCGACCTCTGCGGCTCGCAGGAGAATTTGCAGCGCAAACGGGTAAAACGTTTGCTCACCGAGCTGGAGAGCGAGCACCCGGGCGTCCGCTCCTCTTTGCTGGGCGCGATGGGGAACGTGATGCCGTCGCACCTCCTGGACGCGCGGCTTCACTCTGTCCAGCGCGGGTTGGACCCCTGGATCGACGACGGCTGCGAGACGCCAGTCGTAGTGCCGCTGCGCTCCTGACTTGCGCGGTGCAAGCCGCCGTGCCAACGCCCTTGCCCGCTGCGCACGGCGTTTGCAACGTGATCCGGTATGGCGAACAAGACCTGCAGCCGCTGCAACCGCGAGAAGCTCTCTCCCATCCAGCTCGACGACACGCTGGAAGTGTGCGGCCACAGCTTTACCGCGCAGCTCCCCGCGGAGAAGTGTGACCACTGCGGCCAGGTGGTCATCCAGGGCCACGACGTCCGCCTCTTCGAGCTCAAGGTCGCGGTCGAGATCGCCAAGGCCGGCCTCCGCACCGGAGAATCCTTTCAATACTTGCGCAAGGCCGTGGGCATGGAGCCGCGCAACCTCGCCGAGCTGCTGGACGTGCCGGTCGAATACATCGGCTACTGGGAGGGCGGCAGCTGGCCGGTCGACCCGCGCGCCCACGCCGTGCTCTGCTCCTTCGTGATGGGCAAGTTCGAGCACCGGCCCGCTTCGCTGGACTGCCTGGGCGTCCTCCGCCAGCCGCGCAAGCTGGCGCAGAAGGTCCGGCTGCACCTCATCGACGCCATCGGCCAGGCCGGCAAGATGCTCCAGTTCGGCAGCGCCGCCCGCAGCGCGCCCGCGATGGCGTAAGGGTCTCTCTTCAATTCAACCGCA
>DATBAA010000557.1:0-4943 GCA_036271755.1 Myxococcales bacterium
TCCTCTACGACGACAAGCTGGCGCGGGAGCTCTCGCGGGTGACGTATCTCATCGAGCCCCGGGGTGCGCTCTGCAAGCTGACCGTCCTGCACGATCTGGCTGACGCGCCCGAGACGGCGAAGCACGTGGGCAAGGACGGCTGGCACCTGATCGTCTCATCGCTCAAAACGCTTTGGAGACCGGCGAATCGCTGCCGGCGCCGGCGGATCCGCGGTGGCCGCTAGTAACTGGGAACCACCGCGAGGATGTGTAATCTGTACCGCATGGAAGCGGTGCTCTCGTGATTCGCACGGCAAACCACGACGACATTCCGGCGCTGGCCGAGGTGCTGCTCGACGCCATCGATTCCGGCGCGTCGGTCAACTTCATGTCCGGCTTCACGCGGATGCAGGCCGAGGCCTTCTTCAACGAGTGCCTGGCCGATCCGCTGCGCGTGGTGATGGTGGCCGTCGAGAGCGGCAAGCTGGAGGGCACCGCGCAGCTCATCTTCGACACCCCGCCCAACCAGCCGCACCGCGCCGAGCTGCAGAAGATGCTGGTGCACCGCCGGGCGCGGTCGCGCGGCATCGGCAGAAATCTCTTCAAGGCCGTCTGCGACGAAGCGCGCGCGCTGGGCCGCACGCTCATCAACTTCGACACCGCCGAGAACGGCTCGGGCGAGCGGCTCTATCTCGCGTGCGGCGCGACCAAGATCGGCGTCATCCCGCGCTACGCGCTCTACCCCGACGGCACCTTCTGCGACACGAGCATCTTCTACAAGCTGCTCTGAACGCGCCGCAGCAGCTCCTCTCCGACAGCTTCGGTCGTCGACGCGGGTGCACCCAGGAACGGCACCAGGTCGGGCGTGCGCGCGCCCTCGCGAATCTGCATCTCAACCGCGTCGTTGAGGATCTTCGCCTGCTTGGGAAAGCCCAGGTGCTCGAGCATCAGCGCGCCGGAGAGCGCCATGGCCAGCGGGTTGGCCTTGCCCTTTCCGGTGATGTCGGGCGCGCTGCCGTGAACGGGTTCGAAGAGCGACACCTTGCCGGGGTTGATGTTGCCGCTGGCCGCGATGCCCAGGCCGCCCGTCAGCGCCGCGCCCAGGTCGGTGAGGATGTCGCCGAAGAGGTTGTTGGTGACGATCACCTCGTACGCCTCGGGCTGGCGGATGAGGTCCATGGCCAGCGCGTCGACGTACATGGCCTTGGCGCCGATGCCCGGGTAGCGTTTTGCCACCTCGGCGAAGGCGCGCCGCCAGAGGCCGTGGCCGAAGAGCAGCACGTTGGCCTTGTCGGCCATGCACACCTTGGTCAGGCCGTGCACCACCGCGTAGGCGAAGGCGGCCTCGCAGATGCGCTCGACGCCTTTGCGGGTGTTGATCTCGACTTCCTGGGCGATCTCGTCGGGCGTGTCCTTCTTGAAGTTGCCGCCGGTCGACGTGTAGAGGCCCTCGGTGTTCTCGCGGAAGATCACGAACTGCAGATGCTCGCGCGTCTTTCCCTTGAGCGGCGACAACCGATCATCGAGCAGGAGACACGGGCGCAGGTTGATGTAGAGGTCGAGCTCGAAGCGCATCGCCAGCAGGATGCCCTTGGCGTGCTCGTTGCCCGGCACGCGCGGATCGCCCACGGCGCCGAAGTAGACCGCCGCGTACTCCTTGCGCAGCTTGTCCATGAAGCCCGCGGGCAAGATGGTCTTGTCCTTCAAGTAGCGGTCGGCGCCGAAGTCGAACCACTCGAAGTCGAGCGGCAGCTTGAGCTGCTCGAGGAGGCGCACGCCGATGCGCGCCACCTCTGGGCCGATGCCGTCGCCGGGAATGACCGCGATGCGCTGGTTCATGGGGCGCGGAACCTAGCCCCGTTGCCCGCAACCCTCAAGCGGTGGGGAAATGTTTGCACTCGACACTTCGGCGGCTGGCGAGCGCCTGTGCCTTGACTCTTCCCACAAGGAAGTCGTCTCTTGGCCCCATGCCGCAGAAGCAGACCAACGAAGAGAACGCGCCCGTCCGCTTTGAGCAGTCGCCGTGGATGGCGAAAGAGCTGCACCTGGAAGAGCCGCGCCGCTACTCAGGCGATCCGCTGCAGCTCTCGGAAGAGCACGTCGTCGACGCGCTCCTCGACGGCGACTCCATCCGCCGGATCTTCTAGAACCACTTCACCTTCCGCCGCTGAATGGGCAGTGTGCGCCGCATGCACATCCTGCTCGCGATCCTTGCGGCGTGTCTGGTGGAGAAGAGCGATCAGTGGGGGCCGGACGGCAAGGTCGCCGTCAAGGTCGAAACCGTCGCCAGTGGCCTTACGACTCCTTGGAGCTTTGCCTTCCTCGAGGGCGGCGACGTGCTGGTCAGCGAGCGCCCCGGCCGCGTGCGGCTGCTGCAGAACGGCAGGCTCACCGCGCAGCCGGTGCTGACCGTGAAGACGGGCGAGAGCAGCGAGGGCGGCCTTCTCGGCATCGCCGTCAATCCAAAGAATGCGTCCCAGCTCTTCTTGTTCGCGACCGTGGCCGGGCCGGTGAACGAGCTGCAGCGCTGGAAGCTCTCGGCAGATCACCGCAGCGCCACCTTCGAGAAGGTGCTGCTGGGCGGCATTCCGGCGGGCACGTACCACGACGGCGGGCGCATCCGCTTCGGCCCCGACGGCATGCTCTATGTCGGCACCGGAGACGGCACCAAACCTGACCGCGCGCAAGATCGCGAGAGCCGCAACGGCAAGATCCTCCGCCTCACGCCCGACGGCGCGGTGCCTGCGGACAACCCCATTCCGGGCAATCCGCTCTGGGTCTACGGCGTGCGCAATCCGGAGGCGTTCGACTGGTTCGACGACGGCACGCTGGTGCTCGCCGACCACGGCCCGAGCGGCGAGTTGGGCCGCTCCACCCACGACCGCGTCGTCCTGGGTCACAAGGGCGAGAACCTGGGCTGGCCCACCATCTTCGGCTGCGAGGAGAAGGCCGGCATGGTCACGCCGCTCATCACCTGGGAAGGCCACGCGCTTCCCCCGGGCGGCGCGGCGGTGTATCGGGGCAGCGCGATTCCGGCGTGGAAGGGCAGCTTTCTGGTGGCCTCGCTGGGAGCGGAGCAGCTGCAGCGGCTGGTGATCGAGAACGGCGTACTGAAGTTACACGAAGTCTACTTCCGGCAGAAGCTCGGCCGGCTGCGGGAGCTGGAAATGACACCGACGGGAGAGCTGTGGATGACCACCTCCAACTGCGACGGCCGGGGCGAGTGCGGCTCGACCAAGGACAAGATCCTCCGCGTGGTGCCGCAATGATCGCGCTGATGCTCGCTACCCTGCTGGCGGCGCCAAATGTCCCGTACGTAGACCCTGCCAAGGCGCCGCAAGATCTGGTGGAGTCGATCAAGGCGCGGCGCACCAACGGCAAGCTGCTCAACCTCGACCTGATGCTCTTGAACAGCCCCGAGTTCGCCAAGGGCTGGAACTCCATGTTCGGCGCCATCCGCGGCAAGCTCGCGGTGCCGGCGAAGCTGCGCGAGATCTCCATCATGACCATCGCGGTGCTCAACCACGCCGACTACGAGTGGCTGCAGCACGAGCCTGAATTCTTGAAGGCAGGTGGAACAAAAGAAGAGCTGGAGGCGATCAAGAAGCTGAAGGACACGCCCTTCGACGAGGCCGGCAAGGCGACGATGCACCTGACCATCGAGATGACCAAGGACGTGAAGGTGAAGCCGGCCACGATGGCGCGCGTGAAGGCCGTGCTGCCCAACGATCAGGCGGTGGAGCTCATCGGCACCATCGCCGGCTACAACATGGTCTCGCGCTTCCTCATCGCCACGGGCATCGAAGGCGAAACGCCCTAGCGGCTTGAGTCGAGGCCGGTCCTCGTGGGAAATTTACATTCCCAATGGATCGCCTGTGATTCGGACCAGCTGTCTTTGCATCGCCCTGGCGCTCGCGTCCGGCTGCGGCAGCACCGGCGGCCAGGGCGCGGCCGACGCTGGAGGCGTGGCAGCGTTCACCATCGTGGGCGCGGCGGCGGACGGCCGCGTGGGGCTTGGCTACCTCGCGCAGCTGACCTTACACGGGACCGCACCGGCCGACGTCGCCTGGTCGGTCAGCGGCTCCGCGCCGCCCGGCCTCGCCGTGACGGGATCGCCGGGAGCGGCCGAGCTGGCTGGAACGCCCACCGCCAGCGGCGACTTCGACTTCACGGTCAGCGCCCAAGCCTCGAGTGGCGAGCGCGCCACCCTGGAGCTGCAGCTCACCATCGATGCCGAGGTCACGCTCGGCGGCTCGCTGCCCGACGGCGTCGAAGGGGTGCCGTACTCCGCGGCGCTGACCCTCGTTGGAACGCCGCGCGGCGACGTGCGCTGGACACTCTCGGCGTTGCCGGCAGGGCTCCTCTTCGACGAAGACACGGCCACGTTGAGTGGCCTTCCGGCCGCGGGGACGTACTCCATTTCGGTGCAGGCGGCTGACAACCTGGGGCTCATCGGCCAGCTACAGCTCTCGTTCGTCATCGCGCCCGCGGTGACCATCGACGCGGTCTCCCTGCCGGACGGGACCGTCTCCATTCCCTACCAGGCTGCTTTTCAATCCCATGGTGGACTCGGGTTTCACCTCTGGAGCATCAGCGCGGGCGCGCTACCGCCGGGGCTGAGCCTGGCGCAGAACAGCGGCGTCCTGAGCGGCGTCCCCACCGCGAGCGGCAGCTTCGACTTCACCGTCTTTGTGGCGGGCGGCTCCGGCAGCTTCGCGCAGCTCCCGGCCACCATCGTCGTGCGGCGAAACCTGGCCATCGCCGCGACCGCCGTGCCGGGCGCGGGCAAGATCGCCGCGGACTACGCGGGCACCGTCATCGCCACCGGCGCGGCAAGCGACGCCGACTACGCCTGGTCCATCTCTTCCGGCGCGCTACCGGCCGGGCTCGTCCTCGGAAGCACAGGCGGCATCGCCAGCATCAGCGGCAAGCCGGCCGAGGCAGGCGACTTCACCTTCAACCTC
>DATBAA010000558.1:0-2017 GCA_036271755.1 Myxococcales bacterium
GGACGACCTGCGGCTGCTGCTGGCCTTCACCGGCCAGCCCGCCGACACGCGCGACTTCGTCAAGCAGGTGCGCGCGCTGGCCAAGGGCGACGGACCGCGCTGGCGGGTCTGCGAGGCGGCCATCACCAAGGCCTGCGAAGCCCTCAGCTCCGCGCTGGAGAACGGCCAGCGCGAGGCCGCGCTGCAAGCGGTGCGCGACGGCGCGGAAGCCATGGCGCGTCTGGGAGAGGCCGCGGGTGCTCCCATCGTGACCGAAGCCTTGTCCAAGGCCTGCGCGCTGGCTTCGTCGGCTGGAGCAGCCGCGAAACCGAGCGGGGCTGGCGGCGGAGACTGCGCTGTCGTGCTCGCCTTCGGCGACGAAGCCCTGGCCCGCGCCGAGGCCGCGCTGAAGCCGCACTTCGAAACCTTTCGCATCGCGCCTGCATGCTAGCGCTCCTCGCGGTCCTGCTCGCCGCTCCATCGATGCAGAGCGACGGCGCCCAGCCGCAGGCGCCGCTGCAAAAGCCGCAAGAGAAGCCGGTGCAAGCCCCGCAGCTGACGAAATTGCCGGAGCTGCAGGATGCGCCGCCGCTCGACTACCCGCCCGAGCGCCTCGCCAGAGGCGAGACCGCCGACGTGGCCTGCCTCATCGACATCGACGCTCTTGGCGCGGTCACCAACGCGGTCCTGGAAAAGCCCGATCAGCCCGACTTCGACGCCGCCGCTCTCGACGCGGTGAAGAAGTACAAATTCTCGCCGGCCGAGGTGGACGGCAAGCCCGCGCCGGTGCGCATCCGCTTCGTCGTCCACTTCGTCCTCCAGAAGAAGCGCGTCGAGGCACCCAAGGTCGCGACAGGCCTCGTGCACGGCGAGGTGGTCGAAGCCGGCAACCGCAAGCCCATCGCCGGCGCGGACGTGATCGACGATACGGGCGCCACCGCCGTCACCGACGCCGAAGGACGCTTCCAGCTCGAATCTCCCGCCGGCGATCGCCAGCTCACCGTCTCGGCCCCGGGCTTCGAGAAGCGCTCACAACCCGTGAAGGTGAACGCCGGCGCCACGGCCGAGGCGCGCCGCACCTGGCTGCACCGCACCTCGGTGGGCGACCTGCAGGCCACCATCAAGGGCGACAAAGCCGAAGAGGCGCCGACGCGCCGCACGCTCACCCACGACGAGCTGGTCAACGTCCCGGGCTCGCTCAACGACCCCATCCGCGCGGTGCAGAACCTGCCGGGCATGGCCCGCGCGCCGTTTCTCGGGGGTCAGCTGCTGGTGCGCGGAACGCCGCCGCAGGACACGGGCACCTATCTCGACGGCCACCGGATTCCGCAGCTCTACCACTTCCTCGGCGGCCCCTCGGTCATCAACGAAGAGCTGCTCGATCGCATCGACTTCTATCCGGGCGGCTACGGCGCCTACTACGGCCGCAACCTCACCGGCGCCATCGACGTGGGCACCAAGAAGGGCGACCCGACCGGCCTTCACGGACAGGCGTCGGTGGATCTTCTCCAGGCCGTCGGCTTCGTCGAGGGGCCGGTCGCGAAAGACACGCAGGTGGAGATCGCGGCGCGCCGCAGCTACATCGATCTCTTCTTGCCGCTCTTCATTCCCAACGATCCGAAGCGCGGCGTCACCAGCATCGTCCCCGTCTATTGGGATTATCAGGCCCGCGCGGATCACAAGCTCGGCAACGGCGACGATCTCTCGCTGCTGCTCTTCGGCAGCGACGACAAGCTCAGCATCATCCAGAAGGGCGGCACGCAGACGCTGCCTATTTCCCTCGACACGCACCTCGCGTTCCACCGCGCCATCGTCGATTACAAGCACACCGCGGGCAACCTGACGGTGACGCTCTCGCCGGCGCTGGGCTGGACCAAGCAGTCCTTCGCCTCCGACGCCGAAGGGCAGGGACCCTTTGGCCAGCCGCAGACGGCCGACATCACCGACCTGACCGCCGAGCTTCGCGGCGAGGCCCGCTACAAAGTCTCTGAGAACTTCATCTGGCGGGCGGGCGCGGATCTGCAGTTCGATCGCGCCA
>DATBAA010000559.1:0-3224 GCA_036271755.1 Myxococcales bacterium
CGCTGCGTCTCTCGAGACGCACCGCGCGCTTCAACAGCGCGCGCTGGCGGCGGCGGACAAAGCGGTCGCCGCCGGACCAGAGCTGGCCGACGGGTACGCCGCGCGGGGCTGGCTGCGGCTGCGGGCGCAGTGGGACTGGCCCGGCGCGGAGGCGGACCTGAAGCACGCCTTCGCGCTCGCGCCCGGCAACGCCCGCATTTTGCTGGAGTACGGCGCGCTGCTGGCGACTCTAGGCCGCTACCCGGAGGCCATCGCGATGGAGGAGAAGGCCGTCGCGCTCGATCCGCTCGAGGTCGAGGCCTGGTCCTATCTCGGCTCCTACTACTACGCGCACGGCGAGAAAGAGAGGGCGCGCGCCACGTGGTCGCGGGCGCTGGAGATCTCTCCCGGCCACCTCTTCGCGGTCCGCGAGATGGCGTTTCTGCTCCTCTTGGAAGGCAAGCCGCAGCAGGCGCTGGCGCTCTTCCGCCAAACCACGCCGGATTGGAGCAAGCTGAGCGGCGAAGCGCTCGCGCAGCACGCGCTCGGCCACCGCGACCTGTCGCAGGCAGCCCTGGATCGGTTGACCGCGCAGCTGGGAGACGTCACCGCCATCCAGATCGCCGAGGTGCACGCCTTCCGCGGCGAAAAGGACGCGGCCTTCAACTGGCTCGAGCGCGCTCTGCAGAGCCGTGACACCGGGCTTGCGCGCATCAAGTACCGCATGCTGCTGGGAAGCCTCCACGCAGATCCGCGCTTCGATGCCTTCCTGCGCAAGCTCAACCTGCCTACCGGCTAGTCATGGCGATCAGCACTCCCGGTCCGATGAAGCCCAACGAATAAAAAGCAATTGCGGGAACCCACTCTTTGATTGTCTTGATCATGGCGCGGACCCTATCGGCACAGGCCGGAGGGGGCGCAAGCACCGCAAGTAATCTTATCCAAACAAATCCGCCTCATTACCGGTGGCGAGATCACATCTGGTTACCGCCAGAAGCTTGACGTGATTCAGGCCGGAAGCGCGAATCTCTCGCCGGCCTGCACCGCGCGCTTGTCCTGGACCAGCTTCAGCAAATGCGCCAGCAGGCTGCGCTCGGCCAATGGATAGATGTCTGGTTTGATCTCTGGATAAGCCGCCGGAACCAACTGCGACAGCGTCAAAGGTTCGGATCGCAGGGCGCCAAAAACCAAGGCTTCCCGTTCCAGGCGGTGTTTCTTATAGCCGAGTAATTTTGCCGCACCCGCCGGGACGACCGGGCCGTGCGCCGGGTAGATGGTCCCCGGACCGGCGGCAATCAACCGATCCAAAGACTTCAAATAGTCGGTCATGTCGCCCTCGGGCGGGTCGATGACGACCGTCCCCGTTCCGGCGACCAGATCTCCGGCGACGATGGCGCCGCTCTTCTTCTCCAGCAGGCAGACGTGGCCGCGCGTGTGCCCGGGCAGGTGCATCACGTCCCAGCCGCGCGGGCCAACCTCCAGCGTCTCGCCGTCGGTCAAGATGCGATCCACCTTGAAGTCGAGCATGTCGGCCGTCTCGCGCGCCGCCGCGATGGGCAAGCCAAGGACCTGGGCGCCCGCCGTGTGATCGTAGTGATGGTGCGTGAGCAGCACGCCCACGGCCTTGCGGCCCTCCTCGGCCAGCGTGCGCAGCGTCTCGTTCAGCACCGCCTGCTCCTCCGGATAGGGCGAGCCTGGGTCGACCACCCAGAGCTCTTCGTCACCCAAGAGCAGGCAGTTGGTGTGCGTCGCGGGCAGCAGCGTGGGCGAGCGCAGCGGCACCATCAGGAGCCCGCGCTGGAACTCGATGCGCTGCACGACATGCTCCCGCAGCGGCAGCTTCCAGGGCGCGAGCGATGGATCGCGCAGCACTGGCAAGGCATCGCCTACGCCGTACTGTTGCAGCGTCTTGAAGGTGTGCCACGCCGGCGGGTGCAGCAGCGCCGTGCCGTCCTCCCAGCGCTTCAAGGCGTCGCCCGGCATGATCCACTCGCCGTCGGCGAGCTCTCCCGGCCAGATCTCCGCCACCTCGCCCGCGGGCAGCTGGCAGAGATAGAAGCGCGCGTCGAAGCGGATGGGCAGCGACTGCGGCGTCACCCACCGCCCGGCCGGCAGGAACTTGCGCGCGTCGATGGCGAGCTTGTGCCGCTGCAGGAACTCGGCGAACGAAGCGGTCGCCTTGGGGCGCGTCAGCAGCGCCTCGCGAACGGCCTTGCGCTCGGCCGGAGAGACCACGCCCGGCCCGGCTGCCGCCAGCACGCCCGTCTCCTCGAACAGCTCGCGGGCAGCCGCCACCACGCACGGCTGCTGCTCGGCGTTCAGGCCTTCAGCATGGAGCAGCGGAATGCCCGCATCGGCCACATCCACCGCTCCGCCCGGGAAAGCATAGAACCCCCCGGCAAAGCGAAGCTTCTCGCCGCGGCGCACCCAAAGGACGCGCCCGTCTTCCCGGACCAGCACCACGGATGCGGCAGCACGTACGCTCACCAACGAGGCTCCCTTGCGCGGAGGCGCGCGATCCCTTAAACGAGCGACCGATGTTCTACCTCGCGCCGCACCCAAAACTCGACCGCCCACGCCGCGGCAGCCCCGTGATGTTCACCATCCCGTGGGTCGACAAGTACTTCTCGCGCGTCCGACCGCACCACGTCGCCCTCATCTGGGGGCCCTTCACGCTCTACATGTTGTACCAGTCGCGCGCGCTGCCGGCACTGACCATTGCCGCCTGGACGGCGCTGGGCGTCTTCTCCTGGACGCTGCTCGAGTACTTGCTGCACCGCTGGGTGTTCCACTTCAAGCCCAACCCGGACAGCGAGATGCAGAAGGAAGCGTCGTGGCTCATCCACGGCATCCACCACGAGTATCCGTGGGACCGCGACCGCCTGGTGATGCCGCCCACGGTCACGGCCATCATCGCCGCGGCGGTCTGGTTCGGCTTCAAGTTCCTGGGCGCGGCCGAGCACGCCTGGTTCGCGGGCGTGGTCGGCGGCTACGTCTGGTACGATCTCACGCACTACTATCTGCACCACGCGGCGCCCACGACGTCGTTCGGCAAGTGGCTGCGCCGCTATCACCTGGTGCACCACTTCCAGACTCCCAACATCCGCTACGGCATCACCACGCCGCTTTGGGATTACGTCTTTCGCACCCATCCGAAGAAAGACAAGTACACGGGCCTGCCCGACGAAGAGTCGCGTCTGGAAGCCGGCCACTAAAATGCGCTGGGTCGTCGCCGCGGCAATGTG
>DATBAA010000560.1:0-4699 GCA_036271755.1 Myxococcales bacterium
GCCAGCGCGGCGGAAAACGCGCCGTCCGCGCGGGGAATGGCGAGCATCACCACGAGCTTCGCTCCCTGGGCCCGCAGCTCCTTGGCCCGGGCGGCGATGGTGGCCTTGGGGTCCTCTTGGAAGCCGGCCGCGAAGAGGCCCACCTTGATGGCGCCTGCGTCGGCCAGGATGGTGGCGCGCGCTCCCTGCACCGGCGCGACCCCCGCGTCCAGCAGAGGCACCGGCCCGGCCGAATCGACCGCGAACTGCCCTCCCAGGGCCAGATCGCGAGGTCCCAAGGCGCGGGCGGCGGCGCCCATCAGGGCCTCCTGCGCGGCCAGGGTCTGCGCCTTGAGCTTCTTCTGCGTGAGCAGCTGTCCCGACGGCCGCGAGGCGGACTCGAAGAGCAGGTCGCCCGCGTCGGCAAAGAGCACGTTGGGCTCCTGCTTGCGCACACCGGCCACGTACGTGATCGCCCGCGGGAGGCCTCCCCGCTGATCGGGCGAGCAACCGCACGGCACCAGCTGCCCGGCGGTCGATGCGGCGAAGAGCAGCGTCACCTTGTCGGTCGCGGTTGAAGGCGGCGCCGAGGCAGGCGCGGCCTGGGCCGGCTTGCCAGGATCGGGCTGGGCGCCACCCGGCGCCGGGGCCGCCTGCCGGCAGGAGACGAGCACCGCGAGCAGCGTTCCGCACAGGCTTCCGAGTCGTCCCAAGGGGCTCCGCGCTTTCGCAGGCAGTGGAGCGAGGAACCATAATGCGCCCAGACGCCCCTTGCCCAGCGAAGGATGCACCGCTACAAGCGCCACCGTGCAAACGGTCTCCCTCGGCAACCTCTTGTTGCCCAACCGGTACTTTCTCGCGCCTTTGGCGGGTGTGTCCGATTGGCCCTTCCGGCTCCTCTGCCGGGAGATGGGCGCGTCCATCGCGCACACCGAGATGATCTCCAGCCATGGCCTCGTCCACGGCGGCGACCGCACGCTGGCGTATCTGCAGCGGCCCGCCACGGAGCGGCCCTTCGCCATCCAGGTGTTCGGGCATGACCCGGCGGTGCTGGCCGAGGGCGCGCGCATCGCCGTGGAGAACTACGGCCCCATCGACGCGGTCGACATCAACATGGGCTGCCCCGTCAAGAAGGTGTGCTGCCACGGCGCCGGCGCGGCGCTGCTCAAGGATCCCAAGGCGGTGGAGAGCGCGGTCTGGGCGGTCGCCCAGGCGATCGCGCCGCTGCCGGTGACGGTGAAGCTGCGCGCCGGCTGGGACGACGAGAACAAGAACGCCCCCGAGATCGCCCAGGCTTGCGAGCAGGGCGGCGCGGTGGCGGTGGGCCTGCACCCGCGCACGCGTTCGCAGATGTACCGCGGCAGGGCGGACTGGGACCTGATCCGCAAGACCAAGCAGGCGGTGAAGATCTCCGTCTGGGGCTCGGGCGATCTCTTCACCGCCGAGGCCGCGCTGCGCATGCTGGCCGAGACGGGCGCCGACGCCGCGCGCATCGCCCGGGGCGCCTGCGGGCACCCGTGGATCTTCCGCGAGCTGCTGGCGCTGGAGCGCGGAGAGACGCCGCCCGAAGTGACGCTGCAGGAGTGGCGGGAGATGATCCTGCGCCACGTGCGGCTGGCCATCGAGGAGAAGCAGGGCAAGCACCGCATCGAGCGGCCGGCCAATGCCCCGCGGCCGCGCGCCTATCGCGACAACGGCGGCCACCCGCAGGACGAGCTCACCCCGCACGACGCCGAGCTGGCCGCCATCCGCGAGCTGCGCAAGCACCTGCTCTGGTACACGCGCGGCCGCCGCGGAGGTCTCGCCTTCCGCAGGCTCGCCGCCGAGCTGCACACCGAAGACGACGTCCGCCGCGCCCTCGACCGCTTCTTTCCCGAGGACGGCAGCATTCCCGCCGAGATCCGCGACGAGCCCGTCGGCTCGCGCGAGCTCTCCGCGGACGACTAGAGGACCACGATGATCCTGTTCGTAGCCATGCTGCTGCTCTCGGCCCCCGCCAAGCCGTCCACGCCCGCGCAGCCCAAGCGCACCACGGTCGCCCAGCTGCAGAAGCTGTGCAACCAGGGCAAGGGCGCCTCTTGCGACGAGCTGGGCGTCCGCTACCGCTTCGGCATCGACGTGAAGGTCGACACCTTGCGCGCGGCCGATCTCTTCAAGAAGGCCTGCTCCGCCAAAGACCCAGAGGGCTGCGCCGACGACGCCTTCGCCATCGGAATGGGCGAGGGCGTGTCCGCGAACCCGGGCGGAGCCCTGCCGCGCCTTGCGAAGCAGTGCGACGGCGGCCTCGCGCGCGCCTGCGGCAACCTCGCGACGCTCTACTACCGCGACCTCGGCGGACCGGAGAACTCGAAGCGCGCCATCGACATGTGGGTCGACGCCTGCAAGAAGGGCGACCTCGAGGCCTGCTCGGAGGTGAGCGCGCGCGCCCACCAGGACGGCGACACCGCCCGCTTCAACAAGTTCGGCCACGCCGCTTGCGATTACGGCGACGCCGAGAGCTGCGCCCGCATGGCCGACCTGCTCGGCGAATCGAACGAGACGCTGCGGGCCATCACCGAGTTCGCCCACGCCTGCGAGCTGGGTTCGGTGCGGGGCTGCACCGCCCAGGCGCTGCTCATCCTGCAAGTGGACGGCGACCGCCAGAAGGCCATCAAGCTGCTCGACTGGAGCTGCGAGCGCAGCGACATCAGGGCCTGCGACTTGAGCAAGGCCGCCAAGGCCAAGGCCGAGCCGAAGCGAAACTAGGGAAGTTTGTCCGCGGCTGGCTGTTTTGCAGCCCGTGTCCGGTCCGTGCATTCCTGGAGAACTGTTTTGAGCGTCCAACCCGCGAGCGACATCCGACTTCTCAACGACCGCGTCCAGCAGGAATCGGCCTTCGTCGAAACCCTCTTCGCGCAAGCCGGACAGGTGATCGTCGGCCAGCGCCAGATGCTGGAGCGGCTGCTCATCGGCCTCGTCACGGGCGGCCACGTGCTGCTCGAGGGCGTGCCCGGTCTGGCCAAGACCCTGACGGTGAAGACGCTGGCAGACTGCCTCGCGTTGTCCTTCAAGCGCGTCCAGTTCACGCCCGACCTGCTGCCGGCCGACCTGATTGGTACGCAGATCTACCAACCGCAGACGCAGAGCTTCACCGTCAAGCGCGGGCCGCTCTTCGCGAACCTCATCCTCGCCGACGAGATCAACCGCGCGCCCGCCAAGGTGCAGAGCGCGCTGCTCGAGTCGATGCAGGAGCGGCAGGTCACCATCGGCGACCAGACCTTCCCGCTGCCCTCGCCGTTCCTGGTGCTGGCAACCGAAAACCCCATCGAGCAGGAGGGCACGTACCCTTTGCCCGAAGCGCAGGTGGACCGCTTCATGCTCAAGGTGAAGGTCGGCTATCCGACCCGGGCTGAAGAGCTGATCATCATGGATCGCGTCGCCGGACAGGCCATGCCCAAGCTCTCGCCGGTGGTGACGCCCGAGCAGCTGGCGAGCGCTAGCCAGGTGGTGCGCGAGATCTACATCGACCCGAAGGTGAAGGATTACATCGTGAGCATCGTGGTGGCGACGCGCGACGCGCCCGCTGCGGGGCTGAAGGAGATGGCCGGCTACATCGAGTACGGCGCGTCACCAAGAGCCACCATCTACTTGAATCTCGCGGCGCGGGCGCACGCCTTCCTGAAGCGCCGCGGGTTCGTCACGCCGGAGGACGTGAAGGCCGTGGCGTACGACGTGCTCCGCCACCGCGTCTCGCTCACCTACGAGGCCGAGGCCGAGAACCTCACCAGCGAAAAAGTGATCCAGAAAATCTTGGAGAAGATCGAGGTCCCGTAGTGGCCGCGCCGGCAGACCTCATCCGAAAGATCCGGCGCATCGAGATCACCACGCGCCGAGCGGTCCAGGACACGCTGGCGGGCGGCTACCATTCGCTCTTCAAGGGCCGCGGCATGGCCTTCTCGGAGGTGCGGCCCTACCAGCCGGGCGACGAGATTCGCGCCATCGACTGGAACGTGACGGCCCGCATGGGCGAGCCCTTCGTGAAGGTGTTCGCCGAGGAGCGCGAGCTGACCGCGCTCATCGCCGTCGATCGGTCTGCCTCGCAAGATGCCGGGCTCTCACCGCAGGCCAAGGCGGAGGTGGCCGCCGAGATCGCCGCGCTCCTGATCTTCTCCGCGCTGGAGAACGGCGACCGCGCCGGGCTCTTGCTCTTCTCCGACCGTATCGAGCGCTACGTGCCGCCGCGGCGGGGAAAGAAGCACGGCCTGCGGCTCATCACCGAGGCGCTGGCCTTCAAGCCGCGCGGCCGCGGCACCGATCTGGCGGGCGCCTTGGGACACCTCACCACCGCGCAGCGGCGGCGGGCGGTGGTCTTCGTGGTCAGCGACTTTCTCGCCGAGGGCTACGAGAGCGCGCTGGCGGTGCTCTCGCGGCGGCACGACGTGGTGCCGGTGGTGGTGAGCGATCCCATCGAGCAGAAGCTGCCGCTCCTGGGCGGCCTCTGGCCCCTGGCCGACGCAGAGACCGGCGAATCGGTGATGGTGGACCTGGGAGACGCGCGCACCCGCCAACTGTACGAAGAGCGCTCGAAGGAGCGCGTCGAGAAGCGCGACAAGATCTTCCGCAGGCTCTCTCTCGACGCGGTGCAGGTCTCTCCCGGCGACGACTACGTGGCCCCGCTGGCGGCGCTCTTCCGGGCGCGCATCCGCAGGCGGCATTCATGATCGCGGCGCTCCTGGCCATC
>DATBAA010000561.1:0-2846 GCA_036271755.1 Myxococcales bacterium
CGTGTCGTGCAGCTTGGTGTCCGAGTACGCCTGCGAGCCCTCCCAGGGACGCGACTTCCAGTCGAGATCGTTCAGCGAAGGATCTCCGCCGCGGTGCATTCCCGAGCTGAGGTAGACGAGCCGCTTCGGCTTCTGCATCAGGGCGGTGAGGATGTAGGGCGCGAGGCTGTTGACCGCGAAGAGCCTGGGCAGGCCGTCTTTGGTCTCGTTCCGCTGAGGCTCGCGATACCCGATGCCGGCGTTGTGGATCACCGCATCGAACGCGCCCAGCGCATTGGCCTGCTTCGCTGCGTCTTTGGTCTCCGCGATGCTCGATAAGTCGCCATGCACCGCGGCCTCCGCGCCCTTGACGGCTTTTAGAGCTTCTTCCGCTCTCGCCATGCGCGGAGTTTAAACCGCGGCAGACTCAGGCGCCGCGCTCCCACCACTTGCCGTCGAGCGCCTGCTCGAGAAAGTTGATGAAGGCGATCACCTTCGAGGGCACGAGCTTGGGCGAGGGATAGACCGCGTGCAGCTCTTGCGAGGGCAGCGCGTACGCTTCGAGCACTTGCTTGATGCGGCCTTCGGCGACCGACTCGCGGGCCACGTACCAAGGCATCGCCGCGAGGCCGAGGCCGGCGCGGGTGGCGGCCAAGACCGCCGACAAGTTGTTGCTGCGCAGCGGGCCTTTGACGGGCACCATCGCGCTGCGGCTCTTGGCGTCGGTGAATTGCCAGCGGTCGTCGCCCTGGACGCTGCTGTAGACGATGCAGGAGTGCTTGCTCAGGTCTGCCGGCGTCTTCGGCGCGCCGGCCTGCTTCAAATACGACGGCGAGGCGGCGACGAGCCAGGGGTTGATGCCCAGGTAGCGCGCGCCCAGCGACGAGTCGGCCATGCGGCCCATGCGCAGCGCCACGTCGATGCCTTGCGCCACCAGATCCACGTAGCGATCGTCGAAGCTCATGTCGAGCGAGATGTCCGGATTCGCCTGCATGAACTTGAGCGCCAGCGGCACGGCCACGCGCCGTCCGAACGCCACGGAGGTGTTGATGCGCAAAACCCCGCCCAGCTTGCGCTGCGAGAGCGTAGCCAGGTTGTCGGCCTCCTCCAGATCGCGCTCGATGGTCTTGCACTTCTCGTAGTAGAGCGTGCCCACTTCGGTGGCGGTGACGCCGCGCGTGCTGCGATGGAGCAGGCGCGCGCCCAGCCTCGCCTCCAGCGCCGCGACGTGCTTGGTGGCGGTGGGCTGCGTGATGCCCAGCGCGCTCGCGGCCTTGCTGAAGGAGCCCGTCTCCACCACGCGGACGTAGAGCTGGATGCCGGTGATCCGATCCATGCCTCTCACTACCATTCCTGGCAGGAATGGTTGTTATGTCGGCCCTTCCGTTTACAGAGCAGGCTAGAGGCGACAGTAAACGGCCATGGCAAAGATGAAAGCGATCATGGCCGGCGTGCTGGTGATGGAGAAGGAAGGCATCCAGCAGGCCTTCGGCGTTCCGGGCGCGGCCATCAACCCGCTCTACGCGGCGCTGCAGGAGCGCGGCACCATCCGCCACATCCTCGCGCGGCACGTCGAGGGCGCCTCGCACATGGCCGAAGGGTACACGCGCGCCAAGGCGGGCAACATCGGCGTCTGCATCGGCACGTCGGGACCCGCGGGCACCGACATGATCACGGGGCTCTACTCGTCGATCGCGGACTCGATTCCCATCCTCTGCATCACGGGCCAGGCGCCGCGGGCGCGGCTCTACAAAGAGGACTTCCAGGCCGTCGACATCGAATCGATCAGCAAGCCCGTGACCAAGTGGTCGGTGACGGTGCGCGAGCCCGCGCTGGTGCCGCGCGCGTTCCAGCAGGCTTTTCATTTGATGCGCTCGGGCCGGCCCGGGCCCGTGCTGATCGATCTGCCCTTCGACGTGCAGATGGCCGAGATTGAATTCGACATCGACACCTATGAGCCGCTGCCGGTCTACAAGCCTTCGGCGACGCGCAAGCAGATCGAGAAGGCCATCGACATGCTGGAGGCTTCCGAGCGGCCCCTCATCGTCGCCGGCGGCGGTATCATCAACGCCGATGCTAGCGGCTTGCTGGTCGAGTTCGCCGAGCTGATGAACGTGCCGGTCATTCCCACGCTGATGGGCTGGGGCTCGATTCCCGACGATCACGAGCTGATGGCGGGCATGGCCGGCTTGCAAACCAGCCATCGCTACGGAAACGCGACGCTCCTGGCCAGCGACTTCGTCCTGGGCATCGGCAACCGTTGGGCCAACCGCCACACCGGCTCGCCCGAGGTGTACTGCAAGGGCCGCAAGTTCGTGCACGTGGACATCGAGGCTACGCAGATCGGCCGCGTCTTCACGCCGGACCTGGGCATCGTCTCCGACGCCGAGGCCGCGCTCGAGCTCTTCGTCGAAGTGGCGCTCGAGCGCGAGCAGAAGAAGGACCGCCGCGCGTGGGTGGCCGAATGCCGCGAGCGCAAGCGGACCATGCTGCGCAAGACGAACTTCGAAGAGCAGCCGATGAAGCCGCAGCGCGTCTACCAGGAGATGAACAACGCCTTTGGCCGCGACGCGACGTACGTGGCTTCCATCGGGCTCTCGCAGATCGCGGGCGGGCAGTTTCTCCACGTCTTCAAGCCGCGCAGCTGGATCAACTGCGGCCAGGCCGGACCTCTGGGCTGGACCATCCCGGCCGCGCTGGGCGTGCGCGCGGCCGATCCCGAGCGCAAGATCGTCGCGCTCTCGGGCGACTACGACTTCCAGTTCATGATCGAAGAGCTGGCGGTGGGCGCGCAGTTCAAGCTGCCGTACATCCACATCGTGGTGAACAACAGCTACCTGGGGCTCATCCGCCAGGCGCAGCGCAGC
>DATBAA010000562.1:0-6880 GCA_036271755.1 Myxococcales bacterium
CGCCCGGGGTCACGTCGCGCGGGTTGCCGCCCAGCGCGGACATCAAGAACATGTGGCTGCGCTTGCCTTCCTTCCATTCGGTCCAGTGGCGCGCGAAGAGGTGATCGACGACGCGCGCCTTGATGCCGCCGTTGGCGCGATCGGCAGCCGTCGCCGCATTGCACTTGTCGTCGGCGCACTGCGGAAAGACATCGCTGGTGAAGGCGATGGTCTTGCCGTCGTTGGAGAAGATGCCGCCGTCCGCGCCCGTGGAGAGGAACGTCAATTGCCGCGCGTCGCCGCCGTCCAGCGTGTAGAGCCAGAGCTGGCCCTCGCGGGTGATGAGCAGCTGGCGGCTGTCGGGAGACCAGCGCGCGTGCTCGCTCTTGCCGTTGCGGGTGAACTGCCGCGCCGTGCCGCCCTTGAGCGGCAAGAGCCAGATGTCCTTGACGTCGCGGTTCAGCTCCAAGTCCTTCTGGCGCACCGTCACCGACGCCCAGCTTCCGTCGGGAGAGACCTTCACGTCGTCGGCGCGGCGGGTCTTGAGCAGCTCGTCGGCGGTGAATGGCCGGGCAGCGAGCAACAGAGCGATGAGGAGGCTTTGCATAGGCCGCGCTCTGTATCACGGTTACGAATGAAAATCGCTCCCGGTTCGTGCTACTCAGCATCGAATGATCGACCCGATCTTGCCGTTACAAAAGCGCGTGAGCGAGGCCCTCTCGGCTGCTTTTCCCGAAGTCGAAAAAGGCGTCGATCTGGCCGTGCACCGCTCGGAGCACGCCGACTATCAGTGCGACGTTGCCATGGCGTTGGCGCGCAAGGTCCGCAAGGCGCCCAAGGCCGTGGCGCAGGCGCTGGTCGAGAAGCTGACGCCCGACGAGGCGCTCGCTTCGGCCGTCATCTCTGGTCCCGGTTTCATCAATTTGATGCTGCGCGCGGAGTACCTGGCTGCCGAGCTGGGACGCATGGGCCACGATCCCCGGCTGGGCGCTGCGCTGGCTGCCACTCCGGAAAAGATCGTCATCGACTACTCGTCGCCCAACCTCGCCAAGGAGATGCACGTCGGGCACCTGCGCAGCACGCTCATCGGCGACGCGCTGGCCCGCGTCCTGGAGTTCCAGGGCCACACCGTCATTCGCCAGAATCACATCGGCGACTGGGGCACTCCGTTTGGAATGCTGCTCGAGTACATGCGCGATCAAGGCATCGACGGCGCCTCGAGCGGGCTGAAGGAGCTCTCCACGTTCTATCGGGCGGCGCGGGCAAAGTTCGACAGCGACCCCGCTTTCGCCAACCGCGCCCGCCTGCGCGTCGTGCAGCTGCAGGCGCTGGAGCCCGAGACGCTGGCTCTTTGGAGAGCGCTCATCGGGGTGACGCTCGACAACCTGGACATCCTCTACCAGCGGCTGGGTGTGACCTTGAAGCGCGAGCACGTGGCCGGCGAGAGCCAGTACAACCCGGAGCTGGCCAACGTCTGCGCGGAGCTGGAGGCCAAGGGCGTGGCGCGCATCAGCGACGGCGCGCTCTGCGCGTTTCCGCCGGGCTTCACCAACCGCGAAGGCGAGCAGCTGCCGTTGATCCTCCGCAAACAGGACGGCGGCTTCACCTACGGCACCACCGATCTCGCGGCCTTGAAGTATCGCGTGCAGACCCTGCAGGCCACGCGCGTGGTCTACGTCGTCGGCGCGCCGCAGGCCACGCACCTGGCAATGGTCTATGCCATCGGGCGCATGGCCGGCTGGGTTCCCGAGAATGTGCGGCTCGAGCACGTGGCGTTCGGGTCGGTGCTGGGCGAGGACAAGAAGATCCTCAAGTCGCGCGCGGGCGAGGCGCTGAGCCTGGGCTCGCTGTTGGACGAAGCCGTCGATCGCGCTCGCAAGCTCATCGACGAGAAGTCTGCCGAGCTCCCTGAAGAGACGAAAGCGACGCTGGCCAACTCAGTCGGAATCGGCGCCATCAAGTATGCCGACCTGGGAAACGATCACGCGCGCGATTACATCTTCGATTTGAATCGAATGGTCGCCTTCGAGGGCAACACCGGGCCTTACTTGATGTACGCGCACGCCCGCATCCATTCCATCCTGCGCAAGGCCGCCGAAGACGGAATCTCTTTTCAGGGCGGCGCCATCGTCCTGGCCGAGCCGCAGGAGCGCGCGCTGGCTCTGGAGCTGCTGCAGTTTCCCCAGACCGTCGAGCGCGTGGGCGAGACGCTGCAGGGCCACCGGCTCTCGCAGCACCTCTATGCGCTGGCCACGGCCTATTCGGCCTTCTATCGCGACTGCCCGGTGCTCAAGGCCGAAGGCGCCACGCGCACCTCGCGCTTGCAGCTGTGCCAGCTGACCGCGCGAGTGCTGGAGCTTGGGTTGCGGCTGCTCTCCATCACCGCGCCGGAGCAGATGTAGCGGCTACTTCGCCTTTACTTCATTACCGGCATGGTGAAGGCCGGGCCCTTGTCGATGCTGTCGGGCCAGCGCTGCATGATGCTCTTGTAGCGGGTATAAAAGCGCACGCCCTCTTCGCCATAGGCGTGGTGATCGCCGAAGAGAGACCGCTTCCAGCCGCCGAAGCTGTGCCAGGCCATGGGCACCGGGATGGGTACGTTGATGCCGATCATGCCGGCCTGGACATTGCGCGAGAAGGCGCGGGCGGTGGCGCCGTCGGAGGTGAAGCAGGCCGCGCCGTTGCCGAACTCGTGGTTGTTGATCAGCTCGACGGCCGCCTTCAGATCCGGCACGCGGACGACGACCAGCACCGGCCCGAAGATCTCTTCCTTGTAGATGCGCATGTCGGGCGTGACGTGGTCGAACAAGGTCCCGCCGATGAAGAAGCCGTTCTCTTTCACGATGGCGTGCTTGCGGCCATCCACCACCAGCGTCGCGCCGGCCTTCTCGCCGTCGGCGATGTAGCCCGTCACCTTCTCGCGGTGCACGGCGGTGACCAGCGGGCCCATCTCGACCTTGGCATTCATGCCGTCGCCGATGACCAGGTTCTCCGCGCGGGTCTTCAAGGCGCCAACCAGCTTGTCGCCCACGTCTCCGACCGCGACGGCCACCGAGATGGCCATGCAGCGCTCGCCGGCCGAGCCGTAAGCCGCGCCCGAGAGCGCGTCGGCCACCTGCTCGAGATCGGCGTCGGGCATGACGACCAGGTGATTCTTGGCGCCGCCCAAGGCCTGCACGCGCTTGCCGCGCTTGCCGGCCTCTTGGTGGATGTACTCCGCGATGGGCGTCGAGCCGACGAACGAGACCGCGGCGATGTCCGGGTGCTGCAAGATCGCGTCGACGGCCACCTTGTCGCCGTGCACGACGTTGAAGACGCCCGCGGGCAGGCCGGCCTCGGCCAAGAGCTCTCCCAAGCGCACCGACGGCGCCGGATCGCGCTCGGAAGGCTTGAGCACGAAGGTGTTGCCGCAAGCGATGGCCACCGGGAACATCCACATGGGCACCATCACCGGGAAGTTGAACGGCGTGATGCCGGCGCAGACGCCCATGGGCTGGCGCAGGTTCCAGTTGTCGATGCCGCCGCCCACCTGATCGGAGTGCTCGCCCTTCAGCGAGCTGGTGATGCCGCAGGCGAACTCCACCACTTCGATGCCGCGCGTGACCTCGCCCTGCGCGTCGCCGAAGACCTTGCCGTGCTGGCGGTTGATCATCGCCGCCAGCTCGTCCTTGTGCTTGTCGAGCAGCTCCTTGAACTTGAACATCACCCGCGCGCGCCGCAGCGCAGAGGTCTCGGCCCACGCCGGAAAGGCGGCCTTGGCTGCGGCCACCGCGGCGGCGACTTCTTCAGGCGAAGCCAGCGGGACGTTCATGTCGATGGCGCCCGAGGCCGGGTGGTAGACGGGCGCGGTGCGGCCCGACGTGCCCGCGATGCGCTTGCCGCCGATGTAGTGGTCGAGGCTCTTCGTGATGGGTGCGTTCATAGGCTCACCTTAGTTCAATCTCTTGGGCTGACCCGAATCATCGTACCAGTCCGGCGTCTCGCCGCTGGTGTTTACCGTGACCGCCCGTGGCTCAGTGAACTGATCGAACGACTCCACGCCCGTCTCCCGGCCGACTCCGCTGTTCTTGAACCCGCCCCAGGGCGAGGCCGGGTCGAGCCGGTGGTGATCGTTGATCCACACCATGCCGAAGGTCAGCTTCGAAGCCACCCGGTGGGCGCGGGCCACGTCGCGCGTCCAGACGGATGCGGCCAGCCCGAACTGGGTGTCATTGGCGATGCGCAGCGCGTCTGCTTCGTCGTCAAAGGGAATGATGACCGTCACCGGCCCGAAGACTTCTTCCTGCCCGATCTCCGACGACGGATTCACGTCGTACAGCGCCGTCGCCTGCAGGTAGAAGCCCTCGTTGGCTCCTGGCACGGCCTTGCCGCCGGCCAGCATCTTGGCGCCGTCCCGCTGCGCGCGGTCGAGCATTCCCAAGATGCGCTCCTTCGAGCGCCCCGAGATGACCGGCCCCAACTGCGTCTTCGGATCGGTCGGATCGCCGACGCGAATGGCCTCGACCTTGGTTTTGAACTTCTCCAAGAACTGCTTGTAGATGGTCCGCTGCACCAGGAGGCGCGCGCCGCAGACGCAGGTCTGGCCCGCGCCGATGAAGGCCGCGAACGCCGCGCCATTCACGGCCCGCTCCAGCTCCATGTCGTCGAAGATGATGGCCGCGCCTTTGCCGCCCAGCTCCAACGTCGTCATGGCAAAATTCTTCGCCGCCGCGGTGCCGATGGTGCGGCCCACGTCGGTGCCGCCGGTGAAGACGATCTTCTTGATCTTCGGATGGCGCGACAACGCGGCGCCCGTCTCGCGGCCCTCGCCGTTGACGAGGTTCACCACGCCGTCGGGCACGCCGGCCTTCTGCAGCAGCCGGACGAGCCGCAGCGTGGTGATGGGCGTCTGCTCGGAGGGCTTGATCACCACCGAGTTTCCCGTGGCCAGCGCGGGCGCCAGGCTCTTGCTCAAGATCATCAGCGGGTGGTTGAACGAGGTCATCAGCGCGCAGACGCCCAGCGGCACGCGCTGCGTATAGACGAGATACGGGCCTTCGACCGGAATGACGTCGCTGCGCCTCGTCAAAGCCAATGCGGCGAAGTAGCGATAGAACTGCGGCAGCCGTGCGATCTGCGCCCGCGTCTCCCGCACCGGCCGGCCGTTGTTGAGCGTCTCCAGCTTGAAGAACTCTTCGATGTCGGCCTCGAAGAGGTCTGCGAAGCGGTTCAGCGTGCGCGCCCGCTCGTGCACCGAGGCGTTGCTCCAGGTGCCTTTGTCGAAGGCGCGCTGCCCGGCCTGCACGGCCTGGTCGACGTCTGATTCGCTCGCAAAGGCGAGCTTGCCAATGGTCTTGCCCGTGGCCGGGTTGAAGATGTCCATGGTGCGGCCGTTCTCGGCCGCCACTTCCTTGCCGTCGATGAAGAGCGGAACATCGTTGGGATTCATGATCTCACTCACGCAGCAGTTGCGCTGCTCGGAAGAGGAAGCTTGCGCGGCTCTCCAGAGGCGACGTCTTCCAGGCCGCGCCCCTTGGGTTCGATGCCCCAGGCGGCCACGGCGATGATCTGCAGCACCAAGAGGCCGATCATCAACGCCAGCACGCCCGTGACTCCGTAGGCGCTGAAGAGCGCGACCACCGCGTAGGGCGTCGCGATGGTAGCGCCGCGGCCGAAGGTGTTGCAGAAGCCCGAAGCGCGCAGGCGCACTTCGGTGGGGAAGAGCTCGGGCACGTAGATGCCGAAGAGCAGGGCGACCAGCACGTAGATGGGCACCGTCAGCAAGAAGCCAATCAACATGATGAGGCCCGGCGCCGCCACGAACGGGTAGATGGCGCCGAAGACGATGGCCATGACCGAGGCGCTGATGATGGTGTTCTTGCGGCCCCAGCTGTCGGCGGTGAGCGCGCCGATGCCCGAGCCGACGGGCGCGCCCAGCGCCATCACGAAGGTGAAGCCCAACGACCTGGTGATGGTCATGCCCTGCTTGACGAAGAACGTGGGCAGCCAGGTGATGAAGCCGTAGAGCAGGGTGTTGATGACGATGAGCAAGAGGCAGCCGACGAGGACGCGCGGTAAGAGCTCGGCCGAGAAGATGGAGCCGAAGGTGCTGGCGAAGGTGCGCGTGGGCGCCGTGGCCGGCGGCGGCAGCGGGCCTTTCTCGGCGGCCACCTCGGCCTCGATGGTGTTCAAGAGCTCGTCGGCTTCCTTGTCGCGGCCGGTGGCGGCCAGCCAGCGCGGCGACTCGGGCAGCTTCTTGCGCGCGTACCAGACGGTGATGGCGCCCAGGCCGCCCAGCACGAACATCACCCGCCAGCCCAGCACCGGCACCAGCGAGAGGCCGGCCAGCGCGCTCACCGGCAGGCCCGTGACGACGAAGACCGCCATGATGCCCTGCAGCTTGCCGCGCGCCTTGGGCGGCACGAACTCCGTCAGCGTCGAGTAGCCCACCACGTTCTCCGCGCCCAGCCCCACGCCCATGACGAAACGGCAGACGATGAGGAAGGGCATGTTGGGCGCGAAGGCGGAGGCCAGGGAGGCGAGGCCGAAGATCATCAAGTTCGCCTGGTACGTGAAGCGGCGGCCGAAGTGATCGCCCAGAAAGCCCGTAGCAAAGCTGCCGATGGTCATGCCCAGGAACGTCATCGAGACGAAGAGCGCGTTCTCCGGTAGCGTGGAGAAGCCGGTCTTCAAGGTCGCGCCCAGGACGGTGGAGGCGACGTAGATGTCGAACCCGTCGAAGAACATGCCGATGCCGATGAGCCACATGATGCGCTTGTGGAACGCGGACATCGGCAACCGGTCCAAGCGTGCGCCTGCATTGACGGCCATTCGAAAGCTCCGGGGTTTCTAGCTGCGGGTTCCCTGCAGGCGCAGCGTCTGCGCGACCAATAAGCCGGTCGCGTCGGTGAAGTTCTGCGCC
>DATBAA010000563.1:0-5842 GCA_036271755.1 Myxococcales bacterium
GCAGCCGTTGGAGATGCCGTTGATGGAGGCCTCGCCGGTCTGCGCTGCCGCGAGGACGACCGGGAAGCTACCCGTGGGGATGTTGACGGGGCCGTTGCTGACCTGGGCCTGGACGATCTTGGTGCCCGCGGGGGTGGCGACGGTCAGAGTGGCGCCCGGGGTGCCCAGGTGCGAGTCGATGGCGGCGACGGTCAGGACCTTGGCGCCGGCGCCGGGGCTGCTGGAGATGAACGGAATGTTGCTGGAGTTACCCGAGGCGGCGGCGACGATGATGCCGGCGTTCTGGGCGGTGGTCGAAACCAGGGCGTCCGAGGAGAACTCGTTGCCGTAGTCCGAACCCAGCGACATGTTGATGACCTGCATCTGGATGCCCTGGTGGCCGCCGGCGGCGGTCTTGTCCATGGCCCACTCGATGGCGTCGGTGACTTCGTTGGTGCTGCCCGCGCAGCCGAACACGCGAACGGCGTAGAGGTTCGCCTTGGGGGCGACGCCGGGGCCGACGTTCCAGCTCTGGGTGTTGACGAAGGTGGTGCCATCGTACGGGCCCGGGTAGGTCGTGCCCGCGGTGGTCACGCCGAAGCCGGTGATGGTGCCGGCGGTGTGCGAGCCGTGACCGCCGCAGTCGAGCGGGTTCGGGTCGCGGTGCGGAACCGGCTGGAAGGTGGCGTCGTTCGGGTCGGCGTCGTAGCTGTCGCCGACGAGGTCAACGCCGCCCTTGACCTTCGGGGCAGTCGGTCCGAACAGGGTCGGATCGGCAGCCGCGGTCTCGGTGGCGTGCGCGGTGGTGTAAGCCGCGGTGGTGCCCGGGCCGCCGAAGTCGGCGTGGGTGAAGTCGATGCCGGTGTCGATGTCGACCACGTTGATGCCTTCACCGTGGAAGCCGGGGCCGGTGGTCCAAGCGGCCGGCGCGCCGATGTACGGGAGGCTGAGGTCGTCCATCGTGTGGTACATGCCGACGTTGAGCACGCTCTTCACGCCCGGGAGCGTGGTGAGCGAGGAGAGGCGCTCCGGCATGATGCTGATCTTGATGCCGTTCATCGCGTGCTGGAAGGTCGAGAGCACGGTGCCGCCCATCGACTCGATCTGGGCAGCGACCGGGCGCTGCTGCGCCTTCAGGTTGCTGGCGACGGTTTCGATGGTGTCCTGCGAGAGCGCGTGATCAGGCGTCTGGGCCTGGAGCTCGCCGGTCGAGTCGCCCGAGAGCTGGACCACGACGGTGACGGGCAAGCGCTTCGCGGCCTGCGAGCGCACGAGCGGAGTCTTCGCCGACGCCGTCAAGGGCGTAGCGAGCAACTGAGCATCGCCCGCCTTGTCAGCGGCCGGAGCGACCGGGGTAGCGTTGTCTTGGGCGGAGGATTGCGCGGTCGACTGACCGCACGCAACGCCTCCTAGAATCACACCGACTGCCAACAAGCGCAGCGAAACTGTCACAGGGTGCCTCGAGTTTTGCGAAAGGGGTTGGGGTGCCGACTCCGGAACTAATGTCGGAGGCCGAATGCTATGACCCCTTGTGGGGGGGCCAGTCAAGCGCCACCCGTCAATTCCATGACGTTATGGAGGATTCCGGGTGGCATTGGCGTTTTAGAACCGGCGCCCGACACAGGAAATTCTCGTGTAACTGCAATGCTCCATGATGTAGGGGAGTTCCGCAGACCAGCGACTGCTCCCTACCAGGACGGCCGGGAAAGCGACATTTTCGTATGCGAAACCGCATACGAAATCGTTTCAGGCTCTCGCGCAGTTCGACCTTGACGCTGCGAGGATCGATTGGTACACGGCGCCGCGCAGGATCGCTCTGGCCCCATCGTCTAGTGGCCTAGGACGGAGGCCTCTCACGCCTCAAACATGGGTTCGAATCCCGTTGGGGTCACCATTCGGCCCGGCTCTGTGAGAGAGCCGGGCTTTTTTTCGCGCTCAGGCAGCCTTGATGACGGTGCGCTCGGTGCGAGTCCAGGTCTGGCCCTGCGTGCCGCGGCTGAACTTGACGAAGCCGACCATGAGCGCGGCGTTCATCTCGACGAAGTGCGCGGCGGCGTCGCTGAGCGCGCGAAACCTGCGCGGCGTGGCGCCCAACAAGCCGAGCGCGGCCAGCGCGTAGGCTACGCATTGGCCCAGCATCAACACCGAGAAGAAGCGGCTGCCGAAGGCGAGCGCCAGGTTCGCGGCCAGCGCCACCACCATCGCCTCCGGGACGAACCAGCGCATTACTTTATGCGACCAGAGCGCGAACGACGTAAATCCATGGGAGGGCGACAGCAGCCCCCGATGCTGCGCGAGCGCCCGGAAGCAGCCGGCGGAGATGCGCACGCGGCGGCGGTATTCGTTGGCGTGATCGGGCGCGGTCTCCTCGTGAGCGACCGCCTCCGGCTCGTAGCAGACCTTGCTGCCCAGCTCGAGGACGCGCAGCGCGGCCACGAAGTCGTCGACCACCGTGCCGGCCGAGAGCGGCGGGAAGAGCTCCTTGCGGATGGCGTAGATGCCGCCGTTGGCTCCCATCACGCAGCCGCGGCGCGATTCGTACAATTTGAGCAGGCTCTCGAGCTTCCAATACGCGCCCTCGGCCACGGGCGCGCCCGCGGGCGAGTGGAGCCGCAGGCGCCCGCAGACGAGGCCTATCTGCTCGTCGCGCAGCGGCTGCACCAATCTCAGGATGGCGTCCTTCTCGAAGTGGGTGTTGGCATCCGTCATCACCAGCACTTCGCCCCGGGCCAGGCCGACGAGGCGGTTGAGCACGCCCGCCTTGCCGGTGCGCTCTCCTCTGGAGAGCCGCACGCCGCGAGCCGCGAAGCGCTGGATGATGGCGTCGGTCTCGTCGTTGGAGGCGTCCGAGCCGACCAGGATCTCCAGCCGGTCGGCCGGATAGTCCTGCGACAGCAAGTTCTCGAGGCGCTGGCCGATGCAGCCGGCCTCGTTGTAGGCGGCGATCAGCACCGAGACGTTGGGCAGCCCCAGCTGGGCGGGCGGATGGCGGCGCTCGTTGCCGCCCAGATACTTCCAGGCGCTGCGGGCCTGCGCGAGGCCGTCCAGCAGCACGAGCATGAGCGGATAGAGCACGTACGTGTGAAGGATGACGCCGACCGCTAGCCAGAAGAGGATGACGACCATGTCCTCTCGATGAGCAAGCGTCGTGCCCCGCGAAAACGTCCTTCGGCGCACGCTTCCTCGTGTGCTCGGCGCCGCGGGTGGGTAGCGCGTTGCCCACTCGCGGCCGGGCGCTTCCTATTTCGCGAGGCTCCGGGCCAGCTCGTGCCGCGGATTTTCCTGCAGCACGCGGGCGAGGATCTCCTGCGCGCGCTGCGGCGAGGCAGGCATGAGCAGCCGCGCTTCGTCCACTTCCGCACGCACCAGCGCTACTTGCTCCAGCGCCTTGGCGTCCCCGACTGCCCGCAAGTAGTTGCTCCACAGATCGTTGCTCTGCATGAACGGCGCTGCTTCCTGCGGCGAGCCAGAGAGCAGATACGCGAGCGCGACCGCCTGCCGCGCCGCCGGATCGCGCGGCGATTCGGCGATGGCCGCCTTGGCCGCGGCGATGCCCTGCTGCAGGAGCCGCGTCGAGTCGGGGTTGTCCAGCGCCTTCTCCGTCGCCGACTGCAAGAGCAGCGCGAAGGCCCTGCGCGCCTCTGGCAGCGCGGCGCGCGGCGCCAGGTGCGCGGCCTCGGTGAAGAGCTGCACGGCGCCGTCCAGGCTGGCCAGATCATCCTTGAGCAAGAGCGCGTCGCCCTGGGCAATGCGCGCCGCCGCTGCCTTCGAAACGCGCGGATTGCGCAGCCGCCAGAAGCCAAACGCCGCGGCGGCGACCGCCAGGAGGAGCAGCGCCGAGAGCGGTCCTTTCCACTGCCGCTGCGGCTTGGGCGGGACGGCCTTGACCACGAGCGCGGGCCCGTCCCGCTCGGGCGTCGACAAGCGCGGCGAGAAGACCAGCAGGCAGCGGCCGCACTCGACGCGGAAGCCCGGCACCGCGAGGCCGTCCTGGACGGTGAACGCCGCCCTGCACCGCTCACAGCGAACGAGCATCAGCCCTTGTCGAGCGCGAACGCCGCGTGCAGCGCGCGCACCGCGAGCTCCGCGTACTTCTCGTCGATGAGGCAGCTGATCTTGATCTCGCTGGTGGAGATGACGCGGATGTTGACGCCCTCCTCCGCCAGCACCTTGAACATCTTGGCCGCGACGCCCGCGTGGTTGCGCATGCCGACGCCGACGATCGACACCTTGGCGATGCCCTCTTCGTGATCGACCTGGCCCGCGCCGATCTGCTTCGCCAGCTTCTTCATCAAGGTGAAGGTCTGCTCGCTGTCGAGGCGGCCGACGGTGAAGGCCACGTCGGTCGCGCCTCCTTGAGAAGGAGTCTGGACGATGACGTCGACGACGATGCCCTTGTCGGCCAGCGTCCCGAAGATCTTGGCCGCCACGCCCTTCTTGTCCGGCACCGAGCGCACCACGAAGCGGGACTCGTCGCGGCCGACCGCGATGCCCGACACCAGCACGTCTTCCATCGAATCGTCCTCCTCGCAAACCAGCGTGCCCGGATCGTTGGTGAAGCTCGACTTGACCCAGAGCGGAACCTTGTACTTCATCGCGAACTCGACGCTGCGGATCTGCAGCACCTTCGAGCCCAGCGAAGAGAGCTCGAGCATCTCTTCGTAGGTGATCTTGTCGAGCTTGCGCGCCTTGTCGCAGATGCGCGGGTCGGTGGTGTAGACGCCGTCGACGTCGGTGTAGATCTCGCAGGCGTCGGCCTTCAGCGCGGCTGCCAGCGCCACGGCCGTCGTGTCCGAGCCGCCGCGGCCCAACGTGGTGATGCTGCCCGACTCGTCGATGCCCTGGAAGCCGGCCACGACCGCGATCTCCTTCTTGCGCATGCTCTCGCGCAGCGGCCCGTCATCGATGCTCTTGATGCGCGCATTCGAATAGGTGGAGTCGGTGAGGATGCGCACTTGATGCCCCAGGAAGCTGCGCGACTTGCCCTTCAGCTCCTGGATGGCCAGCGCCAACAGCCCCACGGTCACCTGCTCGCCGGTGGAGACGACGACGTCCTGCTCGCGCTGGCTGGGCCGCTTCGACAAGTCGCTGGTGAGCTTCAAGAGCCGGTTGGTCTCGCCGGACATGGCGGAGACGACGACGACCACGTCGTTGCCGGCCTTGCGGGCCGCGAGCGCGCGCCGGGCCACGTTGCGGATGCGGTCGACGTCTCCGACCGAGGTGCCGCCGTATTTCTGGACGATGAGTGCCATAGGAGAAGTTGCTCTTAGAAGCGTCCCGCGAGGACCGCTGCGCCGCCGCCGGCGACCGGAGCGGCCGCGAAGCCGAAGTCGTGCTTCGACTCCTCCGAGGCGTGGCGGGCCTCGCTGCCGTTCCACTTGGGTTCGAAGAAGTAGAGCACCGCGCCCGCCGCCACCAGCGTGCCGCCGGCGATCACCAGAATGGTGGCGTCGCGGCCCAGCGTCTTGTTAGCGTCGTACTGGGCCTTGAGCGAGGGGAAGACGGTGGGATCGTCGGCCAGCCGCTGCTTGTAGGCGTCGTCGGCGCTCTTGAAGGCGAGTCCGGCGATGAGTCCGCCGGCCAGCGCGCCCACGCCCACTCCGCCGACCACCCAGGTCCAGACGCGGCCGCCGCCGGGCGAGGCCTCGGCGGTGTGCGCGGCCGGGGGCCGCGGCCGTGGAGCAGGCGGCGCCGTAGAAGCGACCGGGGCCGGCGCGGGAGCCGGAGCGGGCGCGACCTGGGCGACGGGCGGGTTGCCGCTGGTGTCGACGTGCCAGGGCTTGTCCGGATCGCCCGAGCGCGAAGGTCCGTTGCCCAGCTCGTCGTAGGCCTCCAGGTAGTACTCGAGCACGTCTCCCTTGAT
>DATBAA010000564.1:0-2063 GCA_036271755.1 Myxococcales bacterium
CGTGCCGAAGGCGCTCGCCGCCAGCCGCAAGATGTCGCTCGAGCCCGCGCCGAGGAGAAAGCAGCTTCCCGGCAAGTTGTGCTGCCTCGCGAGAACGGCGATGAGCTGATCTGCCGCCTCGTCCGGATAGCGCCACGCCAACGGAAACGCGTCGCGGATGGCCTGCAGCGCGGCCGGCGAAGGTCCGTAGGGATTCTCATTCGCCGACAGCCGCACCACGCCCGAAGGCTTCGCGGCCAGCGCCGGACGAAGCTGCGCCGCGACTGCGCCCAAGCCGATCAGCTGCCCGAAGCCGCGCCGGGAGATGGTCATTTGTTCTCCAATGCTCCGCGCTTTCGCGCTCCGCCCGTCGCCGGCGAAGCCGGCTCCTCCCGCTGGCAGTCGAGGTGGACTTCGGTCTGGCCGTTGCCGGTCAGCTCGCCCATGGTGCCGCGGCCGGAGAGCTCGAAGACCGCTTCCTTGGCGCCGCCCGCGCAGAGCGCTTTGCGCGGCACCACCGCCGTCATCTCTGCCTTGGCTTCGACTCCGCGCAAAACCCAGGCGGGCTTCGTCTTGGCCTTTGCCTCCGCCAACGTCTGGCCGGTGTAGGCGCGGATCTCGAGCGAGGAGCCCTCCTCGCGCAGGCAGGAGACGTGCGCCGCGGTGAGACTGGCGTGCAAAGAGAGGCCCGCCGGCGTCGGCGTGGTGCGCAGATCGGTGGACGGATAGACGGTGCAGCCGCAGAGCGCCGGGCGCGGCTCGCTGGTGTAGCTCATCGGCTCGAGCGCGCCTTCGCCTTTGATGACGAAGCGGACCCGCACCGGATCTTTCTGGCCGCTTCGGCTGCAGTAGTTGGAGGCCCAGGCGCCGATGTGCACGTCTGCGCTGGTGTTGCTCTCGGTGTGGTCGTCGCCCCAAACGCCGGCGCGCTCCACCTCCGTATAGGCCTTCAGCTTGCCGCCGGCCTTGCGCGCGCAGGCGAACCAGTCCGGGTCGACCGAGCGGGACATGAAGAGCACGCTGCGATCACGGGTGATGCGCGGCGCACGCAGCTCGCGATAAGGAGGACAAGCGGCCACGGCCAGCAGGGCGAGGACGAAGCTCAAGGTGCCTCCACGCAGGCGAGCCTGCCGTCGAGCGCATACTGCAGCACGACCTTCTTTTGATAGCGATCCTGGCTGGCGAGCGGGCCGTCCAGGCAGGTACACACCGTCTGATCGAGCGCGGGCACGCGCGGCGCCTCTTCGCGCTGCAGCGCCTCCAGCCTGCGCTGGAGCTCGCGGCACGAATCTCCGTCGCGGCCGGGCAGCGCGGCCTTCTCCGCCCAGCGGCGCAGCACCGTCTCCTGGATGGCGATGGGCTGCGTGCTGCGGAACATGCCCACCACGTGGCTATAGACCTCGTAATCGAAGAACGGCTTCTCCTCTGGCGGCGCCGCGGCTTCGACTTGCATGGCGTAGGCCGGATCCTCGGTGGGAAGCAGCTCCCAGATGCCGAACTCCTTGCGCCGGCTGGTGGACCCGTAGGCAGCGCGGAACTCCTTCAACGCTTCGTAGTAGCGCGCCACGCGCAGCTCGGCCGGTTCGGGCGCGGAGAGAAACACCTTGAGGCAGTTGTTGCATTGTTTCGCGCGGACGGCGCGCAGTCCCCATTCCCACTCGGGCTGGGTCACCTTGCGGTCGTTGGCGAGCACGCGCGCGATGACCCGCCAGTCTTCGCTGTTGAGGCCCGACGGCGGCTTCTCCGGCTGGTACGTCGCGCGCAAATAGTCGGCCAGGGCGGTCACGTCGGACTTCGCGTCGGCGACCTGGCCGATGAAGAAGAAGTGCACGTCCTGCGCGCCGTAGGTGATGCCCGTCGGCGCCGCGCGCCACGCCTTGAGCAAGCGCGCGAGCCCGGTGGGCGAGTCGAGCTCTTCCGCCTGCGCCGCCTCGAGCACGTCGAGCAGCAGCACCTTGTTGGACACCACCCCGCGCGCGAGGCCGATGCGGCCCAGGAGCGTCTTGTTCTCCGCGATCTGCTGCATGGTGTCGCCCATCGGCGACGCGTACTCCTCGACGTAGCGGGGGTCGCCGCGCTCGGGG
>DATBAA010000565.1:0-5293 GCA_036271755.1 Myxococcales bacterium
GGTGCTTGACGCGGCGGCGCTTCTTGTCGCCCTGCATGAATTTGTAGTCGGGCTTCACCTTGGCCGGCGGCGCGTCCGGGGCTTGATACGACAGCCGCTCGGTGGCGATCTGGGCCAGCGCCGACGGATCGAGCGAGGTCAACCCGAGACCCTGCGCTGCCTCCGCCGCGGTCAAAGACCGCCCGCCCTGCCAGATCTTGAGGATGGGCGGCGAGGGCTGCTTCCACCATTGAATGGCGACCGCTGTTCCGGCCGTCTTGGCCTGCACCGGCGGCACCGAGGTCGCGTTTGCCAGCGCCGCCGAAGCGCCGGCGTTGCCCGCCGGGGTTCGCAACGACAGCTCGAGCTGCGCGGCCAGCAAGGCCCCGAGCAGCTGCGGGGCGGCCGGCAGCCAGGCGTCGGCCTGCAGCGTCCAGCGCTGCGCATCTTCATTCGACAAGACGGCGAACGTCGCCCGCTGCGCCAGCCCGCGATAGAGCGCGCTGTACGCCTCGGCGGTTCGCGGCCCTTCGCGGCGGCGAATCTCGAAGAGCACCTGCGCCGCCGCCCGCCGCGCCGTCAGTAGCCTGCGAGTGACCTCGGTGTGGACCAGATCGTCCAGCGGCTCGCCGCGCAGGGCAGTCGCCTCGCGCAGCCAGCCCGGGTCGCCCGCCAGCGATTCGAAGAGCAGGGCGACGCCCTCCGAAGCCGAGCCGTCTCCCAGCTGCGAAAGCTCCCAGCGCGGCTGCGTCGTCGAGACCCCGCCCAGCGCGCGCGCTCCCTCGTGCAGCGTCGCCCGCTGCTCGGCGATGCCGCCCGCGGGCCGAAGCGAGAGCCGCACGTCCTGTGGCGGATCGATGAGCAGCGCCAGCGGCCGCGCGCCCTTCGACGGCGACGGCTCGGCGTCCACCTTCAACGAAGCCTGCTGAGCGCCGATGGCGGTCAGCACCTGCACCGCCGCGGGCCAGGCGTGGCCGGCCACGAACTCCGAATCGGCCGGCGCCTGCCGCACCAGCCGCGGCAGATCGGCGCGGCGCAGGCGATCGGCGGTGACGCCCAGGTTGCGCACCGACGCTTCGGAGACGGCCTGCGAAGCGACAGCCTCGGTGGCGGTCAGCGTCTTTTCCGCCAGCGCCGCCAGGTCGGCCACCGGCATGCCGTGCGCGGCTTCGATCACCGACGCCCAGCTCGACGATCCCAAGGCCTTCTCTTCGGCGGCATCGCGGGTCATTGCCAGCGGCACGAGCGCGGCAGCGGCCTTGGCCTCTTCCAGCGCCGTGGCGGCGCGCTTCTTCGCATCTGCTTCGTCGCTCAGGAGCTTGTCCAGGTCTCGCTCGCCCCGCTCTGGCCGCGCATCGCCGGCGGCGGCAAAGATGAGCTGGGCCCGCGCCCGATCGAGCGCTTCGATCTCGTTGGCCGCGTCGTGCGCGGCGGCCTGGGTGGTCAGCTGCTGCGCGAAGAGCTTCAAAGCCGCCGCGTCCGTGCCGGCGGACTTCGCGGCGGCCGCGCGCACCAGCTCTGCGTTGTCGCGCTGCATGAGCCGCGGATGCTGCGCCAGCGCGCTCGTGGGCATGGGGCCGGTGCCGGTGGTCCAGCGCGTCCAGAGCAGCTCGCCTTCGCTGCGCAGGAACGCATGCGCCTCGGCGGAGAGCTCCGCGGCGACCTTCAGGACATCGACCGGCGGCGGCGCCGGGGCGGCCTGGGCGGTCTCGGACTTCGCGGGCGCCGCGTGGCGGCAGGCACAGAGCAGCAAGAGCAATAGGGGAGCGCGTTTCACGCCGCGAAGTCACACCAGAACCTGCGCCGGGGCAAGGCTTTTGCGCCCGACTGTTCCAAACTTGCGCTATGTACCCGTCAATGCCAGCGACAGCCGCCGCCGCACGCGCGCGCGCAGCGCTCTACAGCTCCTTGCGGGCAAGCTTGGAAGCGCGCGGCTCGATGGAGGTGGAGACGCCCATCGCCGTGCCGTTCGCGGGACAAGAGCCGCACTTGCGGCCGTTCGAGACGCGCTTCACGCCCGACCTGCCCATTCCGCCCGGCGGCATCGGCGAGGCCCAGCGGCTGCACCTGCACACCAGCCCCGAGTACGCCATGAAGCGGCTGCTCGCGCGCGAAGGCTTCGGCAAGTGCCACCAGATCGCGCGGGTCTTTCGCGACGGTGAGGTCACGCGCACGCACAACCCCGAGTTCACGCTGCTGGAGTTCTACTCCTCTCCGGGCAGCGCCGATTCGGTCATGCGCGATCTGGAAGGTATCTGTGAAGAGGCCGCGCAAAAGTTGAATGGAGCAACGGAAGTCCAACGGCTGAAGAAGCGCCTCAGCCTGCGCGCGCCGTATGAACGCCTCACCTGTCAGGAGGCCTTCGAGCGCTTCGCGGGCTTCGACCCGCTGCCGCTCGACGCGCAGGCGCTCTCGCAGGCCGCGCGCACGGTCGGCGTGCGGCCCGCGCCGGACGCGAGCTGGGACGATCTCTTCACCCAGCTGCTGATGGAAAAAGTGGAACCCTGCCTGGGAATCGAACGGCCCACCTATCTGACGCACTATCCGGCCTCGCAGGCGGCGCTGGCCCGCTTGAGCCCGGAGGATCCGCGCGTGGCCGAGCGCTTCGAGCTCTACGCGGGCGGCCTGGAGCTGGCCAACGGCTTCTCTGAATTGTGCGACGCGGACGAGCAGCGCAAGCGGCTCACCGAGGAGCAGGAGCTGAGGCGATCCCTGGGCCGCGAGGTCTTTCCGCTCGACGAAAAGTTCCTCGAGGCCTTGCCGAAGATTCACGAAGCGGGCGGAGTGGCGGTGGGCCTGGACCGGCTCCTGATGCTGCTCATTGGCGCGCAGACCATCGCGGAGGTGCTGCTCTTTCCGGCCGCCGAAGAGTATGGAGCGGCGCGATCATGATCGTCATCCGCTTCCTGCACACCGTCTTCGGCTGGTTCTTCATCCTGCTGCTGACCATGTTCCTGGCCTGCTTCATCGTCGTCGCGGGCGACCGGGACTTCTCCGAGAAGGTCCTCAAGGTCTGGTCGCGCGTCTGGCTGGCGGTCGTCGGCGCCAAGGTCCGCTTCCAGCAGCACCCGGCCATCGAGAAGCAGAAGAGCTACGTCTACGTCTCCAACCACACCTCCAACCTGGACGTGCCCTGCATCCTGGCGTCGTCCGATCATCCGCTGCGCTTCATCGCCAAGAAGGAGCTGCAGCGCATTCCGGTGTTCGGCTGGGCGGCGCGGCGCATGGGCCACGTCTTCATCGACCGGAAGGATTCTCGCGGCGCGGCCAGGGCCATCCAAAAGCGCATCGATCGCGGGCTGCAGGGTGTCGGGCTCTTCTTTTTCGCCGAGGGCACCCGCTCCACCACGGAAGATCTGCTGCCGTTCAAGAAGGGCGCCGCCATCGCCGCCATCGAGACGGGCCTGGACTGCGTGCCCATCGCGGTGGTGGGGGCGCGAGACGTGCTGAAGCCCAAGGGTTTCGCGCTCTTCCACCCGGGGACCATCGCGGTGGTGTTCGGTGAGCCGGTGCCCGTCAAAGGCCACACGCTCGACGAGCGGGACGCCCTGGTGGCGGAGCAGCGGGTGGCCGTCGAGAGGACGATCGCCGAGGGAAGAGCCCTGCTCAGACCAAAGTCTTGAACGCACTACAGCATTTTTCTCAGTAGGTGATACACTCACCCAAGGATGGGGGCATCCGCACAATTGCTCGACGCGTCTACGGTCCGGGACGCGGTCGCTTCGCTGGCGCGCTCATTGAAGCGCGTCTCGACGTACAGGCATGCGCCCGAGCAGCACGCGGGCTACCTGGAGCAAGCGCTCCTCGAGCTGCGATTGATGCTGGACGCCTCGCCCAACCTCACCTTGAGCCTGGCGCCGACGGGCCTCATGTACGAGGGCGAGCTCATCCACAGCGAGCCGGTGCGCGAAAACAACTTCTTCTTCCGCCTCTACCGCGACGGGGTCCGCACGCTGACCTTCAAGCGCGGGCTGCTCATCGACGAGCTGGTCTCGTTCGCGCACGTGGCCATGGGCGACTTGCGCAGCGGCGATCGCGAGGACGCGGTGACCGAGCTGTGGAAGGCCGACCTGCCGCACGTCGCCTACAGCGCGGGCGCGGGCTATCGCATGGACGAGTCGGCCGGCGACGGCGTCTCGGCCACCATCAGCGGCATCGCGGCCCGCGTGCAGGCCACGCTCGACAAGCACGTCGGCGAGCGGTTCGTCGAGACGGGCCAGCAGTCGCTGCTCTGGAACGAAGCGCAGCGGGCCAAGGCCGACCCGCAGGATTGGCCCATGCTGGCCTCGCGGGCAGGACTGACCGTGCTGCGCATCGTCGCCGAGGACTACGCGGGTTGGGACATCGAAGCGCTGAAGGAGACCTTCGCGCGCCTCGCCGATCAGATGCTCGAGCACCAGGCCGCAACGCCGCTGGCGCAGGTGCTGGCGGCGCTCAAGATGCTGCCGGGCACGCACGGCGCGGACTTCCGCACCTGGATGGGGCGCTGGCTCTCGGATCAGGCGCGGCTGGTCTTCGCGGTGGAGCTGCCGGGCGCCTCCAGGCTCTTGCCGCCCTGGCTCGCGCTCTTACCGCAGGAGTCGGGCGCCACGCTCTTGTCGCTGTTGCCGCGCGCGAAGGAGCAGGGAGCCCGCGAGGTGCTGGCCCAGGCCATCCTCTCGCGCATCGAGTCCTGCTCGGCACAAGTGGTCGAGCTGTTGCGCTCTGGCTCCGCCGCGGAGGTGCGGCCCATTCTCGCCGGGATGAGCGGCCTGGGGACGGTGCGGCGGTCCGAGATGGCGACGGGGGCTTTTCTCAATCGCGATGCGGCGGTGGCGCTGGAGGCCATTCCGCACCTGGCGCAGGAGCCGTCGTCGGCCGTGCGCAACCTGGGGCAGGCCTTGCAGCACGAGTCGCGCGCCGTGCGTATCGCCGCGGCCTCCGCGCTGGCGGCGTTGCCCAGCAGCACGGAGAAGGCCGGCGCGCCGCTCATCGACGCCATCACCCGCCCGCGCTTCGCCGGCGCCGACGCCGAGGAGAAGGTCATCTTCCACCGCGCGCTCGGCAAGCTGGGCTCGACGGTGGGCTTCCTCTACCTGAGCTCGCAGCTCGGGCTGCCGCCGAAGAAGATCTTCGGGCGGCAGCGGCGGACGCAGGTGCAGCTCCTGGCGGTCGAGGGCCTGGCGGAAGAGGGAAGCCCCAGATCCTTGCGCGCGCTCGACGACGGCTCGAGCATGAAGCGCGGGTATTCGCGCGCGGTGGCGGCCGCGTGCAAGGCTGCGGCGGAGCGCGTGCGCTCGAGGCGGAATTCATGAGCAGCGTCTTCGACGTGGCC
>DATBAA010000566.1:0-3013 GCA_036271755.1 Myxococcales bacterium
ATGCCGCCCAGGAGCACGTTCATCAGCAGAAGCGCGAGCAAGAGAGTCGCGGCGCGGGTCATGACCCGAACGATTGCACGACCACCCGGCGGCGTAAAAATCTTACATCCTGCGCATGGCGGCGGGCGCTTCGCGGTCTCACGGCGCGGCGCTGCGCGGTCTCACTTGAAAAATCAACCAAGGGCGCCGAATGTGCGGGCCCCATGGGCAAGTATCAAGAAGCCTTCCGCCGCTCGCTCGACGACCCCGAGGGCTTCTGGGGCGAGGCCTCGCAAGGCATTCGATGGCAAAGGCCCTGGCAGCGGGTGCTCGACCGGAGCGACCCCGCGCACCCCAAGTGGTTCGACGGCGGCGAGCTGAACACCTGCGAGAACGCGCTCGACCGCCACGTCGAAGAGGGCCGGGGCAGCCAGACCGCGCTCATCTGGGACAGCGCCTACACGGGCCAGGTCCTCAAGTACACCTACGCAGAGCTGCTCGACGAGACCGCCACCTTCGCCGGCGCGCTGCAGCGGCTGGGCGTGGCCAAAGGCGACCGCGTCATCATCTACATGCCGATGGTGCCGCAGGCCATCGTCGCCATGCTCGCCTGCGCGCGTCTGGGCGCGGTGCATTCGGTGGTCTTCGGCGGCTTCGCGGCGCATGAGTTGGCGGCGCGCATCGATCACGCGAAGCCCAAGCTGATCATCTGCGCCTCCTGCGGCCTCGAGCCCGGCCCGCGCGTGCTGCCCTACAAGCCCATGGTGGACAAGGCCATGCAGCAGGCCGCGCACAAACCTTCGCACTGCATCGTGCTGCAGCGGCCGCAGCACGAGGCAGAGCTGCAGCCCGGCCGCGATCTCGACTGGAACGAAGCCGTCAAAGACGCGCCCAAGGCGGCCTGCGTGACCGTCGCGGCCGGCGACCCTTTGTATATTTTGTATACCAGCGGCACGACCGGGCAGCCCAAGGGCATCGTCCGCGACAACGGCGGCCACGCCGTGGCCATGAGCTGGTCCTTGAAGAACTTCTACGGCGTGCGGCCGGGCGACGTCTGGTGGACGGCCAGCGACATCGGCTGGGTGGTCGGGCACTCCTACAGCGTCTACTCGCCGCTCATCTCCGGCACGACCAGCCTCATCTACGAGGGCAAGCCGGTGGGCACGCCCGACGCGTCGGCCTTCTGGCGGGTGATCTCGCAGCACGGCGCCACCACGCTCTTCACCGCGCCCACGGCCTTCCGCGCCATCCGCCGGGAGGATCCAGACGGCAAGCACATCGCCGCCTTCAACCCGGCGAAGACCCTGCGCGCGCTCTTCCTGGCCGGCGAGCGCTGCGACCCCGAGACGCTGAAGTGGGCGCAGGAGAAGCTGCAGATTCCCGTCGTCGACCACTGGTGGCAGACCGAGACCGGCTGGGCCGTCTGCGGGAATCCGATCGGCCTGGAGGAGTTTCCCGTCAAGCCCGGCTCGGCCACGAAGCCCATGCCGGGCTACGACATCCACGTGCTCGACGACGAAGGGCAAGAGGTGAGCGCGGGCGGCAACGGCGCCATCGCCATCAAGCTGCCGCTGCCGCCGGGCTGCCTTCCGACGCTCTACCAAGACGAGGCCGGCTTCCAGCGCAACTACCTCGCGCGCTACCCCGGCTATTACCTGTCGGGCGACGGCGGCTACTTCGACCAGGACGGCTACCTCTCGATCATGGGCCGCATCGACGACGTCATCAACGTCGCCGGCCACCGGCTCTCGACCGGCGCCATGGAAGAGATCCTCGCCTCGCACCCCGACGTCTCCGAGTGCGCGGTGGTGGGCGTCGCCGACGCGCTCAAGGGCGAGGCGCCGGTGGGGTTCGTCGTCCTCAAGGCCGGCGTGACCCGTAGCGAGGCGGAGCTGGTGGCGGAGCTGATCGCGCTCGTGCGCGAACGCATCGGGCCGGTGGCGTGGTTCAAGACGGCGGCGGTGGTGGCCAGGCTGCCCAAGACGCGCTCGGGAAAGATCCTGCGCGGCACCATCCGCAAGATGGCCGACGGCGTGCCCCACAAAGTGCCGCCCACCATCGAGGATCCGGCGGCGCTCGACGACTTCACCAAGACACTTTCGCGGCTCGGTTATCCCAAGGAGAACAAATCATGAAAAGAAGGACGCTACTCACTACGGCGGCAGCGGCAGGAGCATTCATGGCGGCGCGCGGAAAGTCCCCTGAAGCAGAAGCGGCCGAACCTTCCACCGGCTCGTTCTCGCCGCGGGCCCTGACCTACTGCATGCTCAAGAACGGCAGCGCGCTCTCCTTGGGCATCAAGCAGGGCGACAAGATCCTCGACGTGGGCAAAGCCGGCAAGGCAATGAAGGTCGCCGTCCCCGCCTCGACCGACGAGGTCATCGCCGGCAAGAACCTCGCCGGCCTGCAGAAGGTCCTGGCCAGGCCGCCCGCCTCGGCGATGATCGACGTGAGCGCGGCGAAGTTCGGCCCCGCCATCACCAAGCCGGAAAAGATCTTGATGCTCGGCTTCAACTACCGCCAGCACGCGGCGGAGACGAAGACGCCCATTCCGACCTCGCCGGTGCTCTTCAACAAGTACAACAACGCGCTCAACCACCACGGCGGCACCATCAAGCTGCCCGCCTCGGCGAAGAAGTTCGACTACGAGGTGGAGCTCACCTTCGTCATGGGCAAGGAGGGCTTCAACATTCCCGAGTCGAGCGCGCTCGACTACATCTTCGGCTACGCCACCGGCAACGACTTCAGCGCCCGCGACCTGCAGTTCCGCGACGGCCCCAAGGGCTCGCAGTTCATGATCGGCAAGACCTCCGACGGCTTCATGCCGGTGGGCCCGTGGCTGGTGGGCGCGGAGATCGTGGGCGACCCGCAGAAGCTGCAGGTCGAGTGCCGTGTGAACGGCGGCGAGAAGCGGCAGAACGCCAACACCGCGGACATGATCTTCAGCTGCGCGCAGATCGTCGCCTACGCCTCGACCATCATGACCTTGAAGGCCGGCGACTTCTTCTCCACCGGCACGCCCGAGGGTCCCATC
>DATBAA010000567.1:0-2254 GCA_036271755.1 Myxococcales bacterium
CCTTGCTCGATGCCGCGGTAGATGACCTCGACCGGCATGGGCGAGACGTGATCTTGCAGCTGCGACAGCTCGGAGATGAAGTCGGGCGGCAGGATGTCGGGGCGCGAGGAGAGGATCTGCCCCAGCTTGATGAAGGTGGGCCCCAGGTCGCTCAGCACCTCGCGAAAGCGCCGCGCTGAAGTCGCGCGCAGCTCTTCGGGAGACGGCCGCGCGTGCTCCTCGCGGCGGCCCAGCACGTCCCAGATCTTGGCGCGATCCCACAGCTCGCCGAAGCCGTGGCGCGCGACCACCCCGCTGATCTCGCGCAGGCGCTTCAAGTCCTGGACTGCCTGGATCACGACCCGCTTCTCTCACAGCGCCGGGAGCAGATCCACCTTGACCAAGGCAAGAACGGGCATCGGTGCGAGCACATCCCGCCGAACGAACGATCGTCCCGAACACTTCAGTGATATTCCGACGCCGTGGCCGAGTCCGTTCAGCCGCCTGCGCTGACCCCGATGATGCGCCAGTACCACGAGGCCAAGTCGCAGGCCCGTGACGCCCTGCTGCTCTTCCGCATGGGCGACTTCTACGAGCTGTTCCACGACGACGCCCGCCTCGCCGCGCAGATCCTCGGCATCACGCTGACCGCGCGCTCGAAGGGGCCGGACGCGGTGCCGATGGCGGGCGTTCCGCACCACGCGGCCAAGGCCTATATCGCGCGGTTGATCGCGGCCGGGTACAAGGTGGCGGTCTGCGATCAGATGGAGCTGCCGGGGCCGGGCAAGCAGATCGTTCGCCGCGAGATCGTGCGGCTGATCACCCCGGGGACGCTGCTCGACGAGGAGTCGCTGGAGGCGCGCGAGCCGCTCTGGCTGGCCGCGCTGATGATCGCTGACGACGCAGCCGCGCTGGCGCTGCTCGACGCTTCGACTGGAGAGCTGCGGGCGCTGCCGGCGGGGAGCATCGACGCGGCCTTGGACGAGCTGGTGCGGGTGCGGCCGCGAGAGGTCCTGCTGCCGGAGGGTTCTTCGTTGTTCGAGGACGTCCGCAAGATCAGCGGCGCGCTGCGGGTCGAGCCGCGGCTCTTCCGCGACAAGGACTCCGCCGAGCAGCTCTTGAAGCGCCATCTCGGGGTGGCCACGCTGGACGGGTTCGGGCTGACGGCTTCGCTGTCGATTCAAGCCGCAGCCGAGGCGCTGGGGTACCTGCAGGAGACGCAGCGGTCGCTGGCGCAGCACGTGGTGAGCATCGCGGTCGAGCGGCCTTCGCGGTGGATGTGGATCGATCCGGGCGCGGCGCAGAACCTGGAGCTCTTCCGCGGGCCGGACGGGCGGCGCAATGGGTCGCTGCTCTCGGTGGTGGATCGCACGCTGACCGCCGCTGGAGGCCGCTTGCTGGCGCGCTGGCTCTCGGCGCCGCTGCTGCAGCTCGAGGAGATCTCCCAGCGGCAAGCCGCGGTGGAGGAGCTGTCGCAGGCGGCGGTGGTGCGCGAGGAGCTGGGCGAGCGGCTGCGGCCGGTGCTGGATCTGGAGCGGCTCCTGGGCCGGCTGGCCATGGGGCAGGGGCTGCCGCGCGATCTGGCCGGGCTGCGCGCTTCGCTGCAGCAGATGCCCGCGCTGGGAGCGCTGCTTTTGCGTCGTGCTTCGTCTTTGCTGCAGTCGCTGGCGCCGCCTCTGAGCGCCCTGGGCGAGCTGACGGCGCTGCTCGATCGGGCGCTGGTGGACGAGGTGCCGGCCGGCCGCGAGCCGGGCTTCGTGCGGCCCGGGTACCGGCCCGACCTGGACGAGCTGTCGGATCTGGCGCAGGGCGGCCGGGCCGCGATCGCCGCGATGGAGGCCGCCGAGAAGGCGCGCACCGGCATCCATTCGTTAAAGGTTCGCTATAACAAAATCTTCGGCTTCTATATCGAAATTACCAAAGCCAACCTGCACCTCGTGCCGCGGGACTATCAGCGCAAGTCGAGCACGGTGGGGGCGGAGCGCTTCGTCACGCCCGCGCTGTCGGAGCACGAAGCCAAGGTGCTCTCGGCCGAAGATCGCCGCAACGGAGTGGAGCGGGAGGTCTTCGACGAGCTGCGCGCGGCGGTGCTGGCCTGCAGCCCTGCCTTGCGCGCCTGCGCCGGGGCCGCCGCCCAGGCCGACGCGCTCTTGAGCCTGGGCCGCGTCGCCGCCGAGGCAGGCTGGGTGCGGCCCGTGGTCGACGAGGGCGGCGGAGTGGAGATCATCCAGGGCCGCCATCCGGTGGTGGAGCGCGCGCTGGCCGGCTCGAGCGA
>DATBAA010000568.1:0-2290 GCA_036271755.1 Myxococcales bacterium
GCAAAGGCCCGGTGCTGCTCTCGCACGGCATCGGCACTTCCGGCCTGCTCTTCACCCTCGATACCGTCGAAACCAACCTGGTCGAATACCTTTGCGCCTTCGACTACGACGTCTGGGTGTTCGACCACCGGCTCAGCAACCTGATCCGGATGCCCGGCCGGTTGTCAAACCTGGACGACGTGGCGCTGCAGGATTATCCGGCGGCGGTGGAGTACGTGAGGTCCGTCACCGGCGCCAACTCCATTCAAGTCGTCGCGCACTGCGCAGGCGGCGCGGCCTTCATGATGGCGCAGGCTTCGGGGCTGATCGGCGTGCGCTCCGCCGTGATCTCGCAATTGGCCGCGCATATGAACGTGCCATTCGGGACCAAGATCAAATACGGGCTGCACCTGCCCGAAGCCTTGGCGGAGCTGGGCCTCAGCAGCGACAAGCCGGGCTGGTGCGACAACCTGGTGGATACGGTGCTGCGCCTGGATGCGCACGGCTGCCAGAGCCCCACCTGCCACCGCATCTCGTTCCTCTACGGTTTGTCCTACGACCACGAGCAGCTCGACCCCGCGACGCACGGCGCGCTCCACGAGCTGTTCGGCATCTCCAACCTGGGCGCCATCGAGCAGATGGCTTTGATTGCGAAGCGCGGCGAGCTGGTCAACGCCAAAGGCGAGAACGTCTATCTCGACCTGAGCAAGTTTCGCTTGCCCATCGCGCTGCTGCACGGCGGCGACAACCACTGTTACTTGCAAAAAGGAACGCAGCGCACGCTGGAGTGGCTGGCGGCGGGCAATGGCCCCGAGCTCTATTCGCGGCAAGTCATTCCCGGTTATGGCAACGCCGACGGCTTCATTGGCCGCAATGCCGCGCGCGACTTCTTTCCGCGCATCCTGGACCACCTAGAAAAGACGATATGAATCGTACGCCGCACCTGACTCCGTTCAAGACCTTGCCCTGGCGATTGGCCACCGTGGCTGGCGCGGCGTTGGCGGCTTTCATCGTCAGGAAGACCTGGTCGCACGGCGGCGAGGTGGCGTTCGTGGTGCCCGCGCTCTGCCTCGCGGGTATCTCGCTCTTGCTCGCGTGGCGGCTGGTCATCTTCGTCGCCAACTCACTGGTCGGTCTTGCGCTCTTCATCCCGGCTGGACGAGCGCGAAATCCGCACTGGGTGGTGTTGGAGACGAACCGCCAGCTGGGACACTTCGAGGCCATCTTCTCCTGGCTGACGCTGGCGCTGGTCGTCTCGCGCGAGCTGATCCTCGAGGTGACCATGGTCGCGGCGCTCTTCGCATTGGGCCCGGTCATCATCAATGCCTTGGCTGTCTACAGCGGCCCGCACCGGCCGCGCTCGTTGGCGCAGCTGCATTTGAAGCGCCGCAAGTTCTTCTACCTGGCGACCGCGCTGGGACTGCTTTTGCTCGGCCTGCTCGATAGAGAGCAAGCCGCGACGCTGCTGCCGCTCGACGTGGCCATTCTCTCCGGAGTGGTCATCCGCGCCATCTACTTCGGCGTCCGCACCAGGGTCGACGACGCGCCCGACGTGGCGGAGAAGTGGCTCTATCTCGATCGCGCTTTCATGGTGCTTGCGCTGGTTGGAGCGCTGGCGTTTCCCTATCTGGAAATCGCCGAAGGAGAAAAGGCGCACAACCAGGACGCGACCAATCGAATGGCGGATGATGGCCACAAGACCTGCGATCCAGCCGGCGCCGACTTCCAGCCCGAGGCGTCTCTCTTCATCATCTCCGACAACCAGTTTCACGTGCTCGACGGCCAGCGCAATGGCTTGCAGCTGCCGTTGATCGACAAGGTGGTGCCGGTGGCCGCGCGGCCGGTCGAGCTCGACTTGCTCTCCGAGGCGACGCTCAATCACCTGGCAGAGATCTTCCACCAGCTGCAAAAGACGCGGCCGGGGATGCTCTGGGCGCATCTCGGCGATATCGGCGATGTGAGCTGCCAGGAGGAGCTGCGCAGGTTTGACGGCGTCATCGATCGCTTCGGCCGCGACAGCCTGGCGGCGCTGGCGCCGGGCAACCACGACAGCACCTTCCTCGGCTGCTTCGATTGGCATCCAGAGTGGAAGGAGAGCTGCTCGCTGCAGCGGACCAGCCCAGAGCTCGAGCATGCCTTCATCTCGGCGAGAGCTCCCTCGACGGGCCGCACCAGCAACGCGAGCTTCACTGCCCGGGTCACGACGCTGGGCACGCTGCGCGGCGGCGCCAACATCACGGGCATCTTTCTCGACTCGTCGGACTACGGAGCCATCTCCGTTGGCATCGCCGGCTCGCAAGGGGCCATCTCC
>DATBAA010000569.1:0-1788 GCA_036271755.1 Myxococcales bacterium
GCGGACCCCAGGGCCCGAGCGTCACCGTGTGCTGGTGGTACGCGCTGCTGCTGCGATACTTGCGGCGCACGACGGTGTGGAAAATCCGCGGCGGGGCCGCGTCGAGCGTGCAGTTGGTGTAGAGCGCGCCCGCGTAGGCCAGCGGCGCGTGCAGGATGAGCATGGCGATGAGCCGCGGCAGGGTTCGCTGCGCCTTGTCGGCCAGCGCGATGAGCAGCGCCAGCAGCGCGGAGGCGGCCAGCGCGAAGGCGAGCATCTTGAATCGCGAGAAGAGCTGCACGTGAGCCGAGACGCGCAGGGCGAGGCCGATGCCGGGCAGGATGAAGAGCGCCGCCAACACACTGCCGCCTTCGAGATACGGCCGCCGCCGGGTGACGACGAGCGCGAGCGCCAGCGCGACCAGCGCCGAGTTCGCGAGCAGCACCACCTGCTCCGGCCGCGGGAAGGTGACGGTCCAGATGAAGACCAGCACCGTAATGCCCATCAGCGGCGAGCGGTGGGGCTTCATCGGCAATCAGTGGAGCTGGAACTCGGACTTGAGCTCGCGCGTGCTCAATTCCTGCAGCGCGGCCTTGGGCGAGAGGCCTTCGTACAAGATGCGGTACATCGCGTCGTGCAGCGGCATCTCGACGCCCAGCTTGTGCGACAGGTCGTGGACGCTCTTGGCGGTGCGCACTCCCTCCGCGATCTGCGTCATGCCCGCGAGCACTTCCTTCAGCGTCTGACCGCGGCCCAGCCCCAGGCCCACCGTGCGATTGCGCGAGAGCTCGCCGGTGCAGGTGAGGACCAGGTCGCCCATTCCAGCGAGGCCGCTCAAGGTCAGCGGGTTCGCGCCTTTCCTGACCGCCAGCCGCACCAGCTCTGCCAGCCCGCGCGTCATGATGGCCGCGCGCGTGTTGCTGCCGAAGCCCATGCCGTCCGAGATGCCGGCCGCGATGGCGCAGACGTTCTTGAGCGAGCCGCCCAGCTCGACGCCCTGCACGTCCGCGCTGGTGTAGACGCGGAAATAATCGTTGGAGAACGCCTTCTGCACCCGCTGCGCCATCTTCTCCCAGGGCGAGGCGATGACCACCGCCGTCGGCATCCGCTGCACCGTCTCCTTGGCGAACGACGGGCCGGAGAGGCAGGTCAGGTAAGGGTGCAGCTCGGAGGGCAGCACGTCCTCGAGCACCTCATACATTGTATACAGGGTATCATTTTCGATGCCCTTGGTGGCGCAGACGATGGGCGTGGCCCTGGGCAAGAGCGGAGCAGCGTCGCGCATCACCGCGCGCGTCACGTGCGACGGATTCACGACCACCACCAGCTCCGCGCCGGCCAGCGACACGGTCAGGTCGTGCGTGGCGGAGACCTTGTCGGGCAGCTTGAGGCCCGGCAGGTACTTGGTGTTCTCGTGGCGCTCGTTGAGGGCGCGCGCGGACTCCGCGTCGTGCGCCCAGACGACGGTGTCGTGCCCGTTGACGCCCAGCACCGACGCCAGCGCCGTTCCCCAGCTTCCACCGCCAATCACGGCTGCGCGCATGGCGTTCAGCCTAGCACGCCAGTTGCAATGACACGTCCCGGGGGTCTCGTTTTGAGACCATGTCAGACCCCCCAAGTAGGGTGCGCGAATGGCTTCTTCCAAAGCGGTGATGCAGCACGTCTGCCGCGAGTGCGGGTTCCGCACCGCGAAGTGGTTCGGCAAGTGCGGCGGGTGCGGCGCGTTCGGGTCGGTGGAGGAGACCGTGAAGGCTCCGAAGGGGCTGCGGGCCCTCAGCTCGGTGATGGCCATCGATCAAGTGCCCACCG
>DATBAA010000570.1:0-4103 GCA_036271755.1 Myxococcales bacterium
ATGCGCTTGTGCTCGCCCTTCTTGGCGCGCTCTTCCTGGACGACCGATTCGAGGCGGTCGCGGCCGACGAGCCCCATGCTGGTGAGCATCGAGCCCAGCCGCTCCACCGGGCTGGTCGAGCAGGCCCAGGCGACGTTGCCGTCGGCCAGCGCCACCGCGCGCTCCACGTCGTTGACCCGCGCCAGCAGCACGCCGGTGCGCCTTCCCTGGTGGAGGAAGTTGAGGAGATCGCTGGGCTGCATCTCGGCGAGATCGCCCGCCAGCACCGTGCCGCGCGGGTTCGCCTGGCGGCCCAGCGACTCGTTCTCGCGCAACGCGGTCAACAGCTCGGAAGGCGCCGAGAGCAGCTTCCAGCCGCTGTTGCCGGAGGGCGCCACCCGTTACTGCTTGGCCCAGGCGCCGTTGTTGGACTGCCACTCATCCTCGTCCAGCGCCGAGAAGGTGAGGAACTCGTTGGTGATGGGCAGCTCGAAGAAGCGGCCGTTGAAGTAGAACGACGGCGTGGCGTTGACGCCCGCGGCCTCGCCCTCCTTGAACTGCCGGTTGACCGCCGCGTCGAAGTTGCCGGCGTTCACTTCTTTCAACATCTTGTCGCCGTCCATGCCCAGCTGCTTGGCGTACTTCTTCAGCGAATAATCGTCCAGCTCTTCCTGGTGCGCGAAGAGCAGCTCGCTCATCTCCCAATACTTCTTCTGCCCCTTGGCGTACTCGGCGACCTCGGCCGAGATCATCGCCCGCGGGTGGATGCTGACGATGGGGAAATACTTGGCGCAGAAACGGACCTTGCCCGCGAGCGAGCCGATCATCTCGTGCACCGGCTTCACCACCTTGGAGCAGTGCGGGCACTGGTAGTCGGAGAACTCGACCAGCACCACCTTGGCCTTGGGGTCGCCCATCTGGCCGCAGTCCTGGTCGTCGAGCTTCGCGCGCTTCTTGGCGGCGAAGCTCGCGTAGTAGCGCTCTACGGTGTCGATGACGGCGCTGGCGGGAGAGCCGGTGAGGATGAGCGCCTTCACCAGCTCGGCCATGCGCAGCGCGTGCTTGTCGGTGACGTTGGCCTGCAGGCAGCGGGCGAGCGTGTCGTTGCAGCCGGCGTAGTCGAAGGTGTCGCCGGCGACCTCGAGGAACTCGCCTCGCTGCGCGTCGGTCTTCAAGGTGGAGAGCTCGGTGCGGGGCAGGATCTGCCGGGCGCGCTCGACGGTCAGGTCGGCGGCGTTCGCAGCGGCGGCAGCCAGGCACGCAGTCATACCAACGGAGAGAAGGAGTCGCATCGGGGTCGAACCTAGCACAGGGTTTACGGGGGCGGAGGCACGTTTCTACGGCGGCGGGGACACGTTCTCGGGAGGGGGACGGCGCAGGCCGAGCAGGTCGCGGACGTCCTTGCGCTTGCGCAGCTGGCGCAGGTCTTCGTCGTTGCGGCCCAGGACCTGGACCCTGGCCGGGTCGGCCGCTGCCGCGCGCTTCAAGAAGGCCAGCGCCTGGGCCTCGTTGCCGGTCAGGGCCGCCACGGACGCAGAGTTGTAGAGCGAGTCGAAGAAGGTGTCGTCGGCGGCGACGGCTCTCGCGAACTCGCCGCGGGCGGCGTCCAGCTCTCCGGCGGCGTAGTCGTCGAGGCCGTGCAGGTTGTGCAGCTCGGCCTCGCCCCGGCCCAGGAGACCCCGGCGCACGCCCGCGGCCCGGTGCAGCGGAGCGCCCTCGCGGACCGAGCCGGCCAGCATCCAGACGACGCCGTTCTCCACATACAGCTGCGGGGCGATGGCGGCTCCGCTGAGCGGCATCCGCGCCAGCTCCAGGTCGACGCCGCCCGCTCTCTCCGCGAGGCTCAACACCATGGCGTCGCCGGCTTCATCGAGCTGCAGGACGAGCGGCAGCGATCCGTTGGCTGTCGCGCCAGTCGCGGCAAAGCGCCGCAACCCTGGCTGTGGGACGGCTTGGGCGCGCGGCGGAAACCCCAGCTCGGCGGCTTTGGCGAAGGCTTCCGGCCAGCCGGCTCTGACGGCTGCTTCGAGCAGCGGCTGCGGCTTCTGGCCATCGTCGATGAGTCGTTTCGACACAACCTTCGCGATGCCTGGGCTGGCCTCGAGGACGGTCTTGGTGGGCGCGCCGTGCGCGTCGAAGATCAGCAGCTGCAGCTGCGCCGGCTCGCCGTCGGCGTCGATCAGGCTGGCGACGGCTGCGCTGCCGTCGTTCGAGATGCCCAGCACGGCCTGCTCGTTGAGCACCGGCTGGTGGGCTGCGTTTTCGGGAAATGTCGGCTTCTGCCGGTAGTCGGCGCAGGCGAGCGCTGCCGCTGTGGCGATGGCGGTGGCGAGAACTCCCCGGCGCATGGGCGCTTTCTACCTTACAATGGGCGGTTCGGATGCGCTGGAACCTGCTCGAACCCATTCGCCAACGGCTCCTGGAGGAGCAAGGCACGCTGCGCAAGCAGGCGGCCCGCCGCATCGCGCTCTGCTACCCGAGCCCGTACCACGTGGGCATGTCCAGCCTGGGCTTCCAGACCATCTATCGCGAGATCCACCAGCACGAGGACGCCACGGCCGAGCGCGCGTTCCTGCCCGACGACGTGGCGGCGTGGCGCGAGTCGCGGGTGCCGCTCTGCACGTACGAGTCGCAGCAGCCGGTGGCGTCGTTCGACTGCCTCGCGTTCTCGGTCAGCTACGAGCTGGAGCTGACCGGGCTCTTCGAGATGCTCGAGCTATCGGGCATTCCGCTGCTGCGCAGCGAGCGCGGGCCTTCGGACCCATTGATCGTCTGCGGCGGCCCGCTGACGTTCAGCAATCCAGTGCCTTTGGCTCCCTTTGCGGACGTGGTGATCCTGGGCGAAGGCGAAGAGCTGATCCACACCCTCTGCGACGCGCTCGGGGACAGCCGCGCCGCGCTTCTGGCGCACCTCTCCCATCTTCCCGGATTCTACGTCCCGGGTCTGTCATCCGAATGGCCGATGGTGGCCAAGGCCTCTGATGATCGGTTGCCGGCGCGCTCGCAGATCGTCACGCCCAACACGGAATTGCGCTCGATGTTCCTCATCGAGCCCGAGCGCGGCTGCTCGCGCGGCTGCACGTATTGCGTGATGCGGCGGACCACCAACGGCGGCATGCGGACGGTGCCGCCCGAGCGCGTGTTGGACCTGATTCCGCGCGATGTCTCTCGCGTCGGTCTCGTCGGCGCCGCGGTGACGGACCATCCGAAGATCGTCGAGCTGGTGCGGACGCTGGTGGATGAAGGCAAGTCGGTGGGCATCTCCTCTTTGCGGGCTGACCGGCTCTGCGCGCGGCCGGAGCTCGTCTCGTTGCTTGCCCGCAGCGGTGCGAAGACCTTGACCACCGCGGCCGACGGAGCTTCCGAGCGGCTTCGCAAAGCCCTGGATCGGAAAACCAACGCCGCGCAATTGATTCAAACCGCCGAGCTGGCGCGCGCCGCCGGCTTCGCGCGCTTGAAATTGTATTTGATGCTCGGGCTGCCCGGCGAAGAGGATTCGGACCTGGACGAGCTGGTGCTGCTCGCGGGCGAGCTCTCGCGCATCATTCCGATGAGCTTCGGCTGCGCGCCCTTCGTCGCCAAACGCAATACCCCAATGGACGGCGCGCCGTTCGTGCCCATCGAAGAGACCGAACGGCGCGTGGCGTACTTGCGTGGCAAGCTTCGGGGCCGCGCCGAGATTCGCCCTACCAGCCCGCGGTGGGCCTGGGTGGAATACATGCTCGCGCAAGGCGGCGAAGAGGCGGGCCTCGCGGCGCTGGACGCCTGGCGCAACGGCGGCACGTTCGCGGCTTGGAAGCGAGCCTTCCGCGCGGCCGACGTGAAGCCCTTCGTGGGCCGCCGGGTTCCCGACGGCCGCCTGCGATTGCCGCAGCTCGCCGCCTGGCCCACCGTGTAAACACCATGACGACTTGATTGCCTGGGCCGGCGTCGACAATGGCGGAGTGACATCGCTCAACATTGTGCGCGCCCCAAAACTGTCTCGATGATGACACGATGGTGGAGCGCAGGGGACTTGCGCATCGAGCCTTGGCGCAGAGCAGGCGCTTCATCAAGATTGGCGACGACGAACATGCCGCATCGCCCTCGTCCTGCTTCAGGCTTCCAGACCCTTGGCGCTGGAC
>DATBAA010000571.1:0-2121 GCA_036271755.1 Myxococcales bacterium
GCGGGAAAAAGCAGCACGCCCTTCGGCGACAGGTCGGTGAGCACCACGTCGCCGGCGCCGCCCAGATGGTACAGATAGACCGGGTGCTGCGCGCCGGCCCGCGTGTCGGCCGTCTCGCCGACGGTGCGCGCGTAGGCATAGGCGTAGGCTTCGGCGAGCGTGACCTTGCCGTCGCCGCTCGCGTCGGCGTCGCCCAAGAGGCCGCTCGCGAGGTAGTGGGTGAAAAACGACGCGCCGATCTCGTCCGACTCCTGCGACTCTTCATCGGCGCTCGACGAGGCGATGAGCACCAGGCCGCGCGGGCGCGTGGACGCGGCTTGCGCTCTCTGCACGTCGAAGGCAGGCGCGCTGCGGACGCCCTTGGCGCGGACGATGGTGCCCGACTGGCAGCTGTCGATGAGCCCAATCCGCACGTCGGCGGGCGCGTCCTTCAAGGAGTCGCGCAGCTCGGTCATGGGCATGATCGAATCGCCCAGGCGCAGCTCGCCGTCCTTGGCGTGGCCCGAGTAGTAGACGATGAGGATGGTCTGCTCGCCCGCGGCTTTCGCGGCGGCGAGGCCAGGATTCAATCCCGTGAGCGCGGCGCGGACCTCTTCGGCCGAGGCGCCGGTCAAGAGCCGCGCATCCTCTTCGCGCACGCCGCCGATGCGGGTGAGGATGGAATAGATGCGCCGCGCGTCGCGCTCGGCGAAGTGCAATGGCCTGGTTCCTGGCCCACCGCGAGCGTCGCCGATCACCAGCGCGAAGCGATGGTCGGCCAGCGCGGGAGCCGCGGCCAGGAGCGCCGCCACGCAGAGGGCGCGGCGAGCGCTCATCGACGCAGCACGAGCTCGATGACGTCGGCCCCGTGGGGAGCGCCCGGCGCGCCGTGAAGTTTGCTGGCGTCGATGGCCTGATCGGAGAGAACAACGAGCAGCTGTGCTTCGCGGGCGGTGCCCGTCCATTCGAAGGCGTCCGGCAGCGGGCCGTTCAACGCCGGCCCATTGTACAAAACGCTCTCTTCGCCCGTCTCGAGAAGCACGGCGGCGGCAAACTTGCGCTCGCCAGGATGGAGCGACAGCCGCAGCTTCGCGCCGGTAGCCACCGCTTCGCCCGCCGCCAGGGAGCGCGTGCCCTGCCCGTCCTGCACGAAGAGCTGCACCAGCGGCCCGCCCTTGCTCTGCGTGGTCCGCGCGGGCTCGGCCGGATGAATCGTCTCCGGCGTGCGCAGCAGCATCGACCCGCCCACCAGCAGCACCGACGCCGCCGCGGCAAACGACATCCACTGCGCGACGCGCGGCTTGCGCTGCTGCGCCAGCTTCTCGGCCACTCCGGCCGCGAAGACCGGGAACGGCAGGTCGCGCCGCACCGCCTGGCTCTCCTCGTGCAGCTCGCGCACCGTCTTCTGGCAGCGCGCGCACTCGGCCACGTGCGTCTCGGTCCGCTCGCGCTCGGGCCCGGCCAGCTCGCCGGCCAAGAGCCGCCGCACGCGCATCGACGAGCACCCGACGCCCGGTCCACCCAGGTCCAGCGTCACAGGTCGCCTCCGTCCGGCAGCACCACGCCCGGCATCGCCTCGCGCAGGGCCTCGCGCGCGCTGCTCAAGAATTCGCGCAGCCGCTTGCGCACCGTCGGCAGGCTCCGTCCCAGCGCCTCGCCAATCTCCGCTTGGGAGAGCTCGTCGACAAAGTAGAGCACCGCGACCTCCTGCGCTTCCTGCGGCGCCGAAGAGAGCAGCGCCCGCACCAGTTCCCGCCGGTCCGGCGGTTCGAATGACGGCTTCCGATCCTTGGCCAGCTGGGCCATCTCCTCGCGCCACTTCGCCCGTCCCGCGCGCAGCACGTTCAAGCAGTGATGGGTGGCGATGCGCAGCGTCCAGGTGCTGGGAGAGGCTTGCGCCCGAAACTCGGGCAGGGACTGCAGCACCTTCACGAACACGTCCTGCGTCGCATCGCGCGCTTCGGCGTCGTTGCGCAGCAGGTAGCGGCAGCGGCCGTAGACCGCCGCCGCGTGCTTCTCGTAGAGCTCCGCCAGCAGGTTGGGGGCAAGCCCCGGAAGGGCCGGCTCGCTCGAGCCAGCACCTCCCTGCACGACGCGGAGCCCGGCTGGCTTCACTGCACCGTCAGCGAGCTGTAGGCCGCG
>DATBAA010000572.1:0-3557 GCA_036271755.1 Myxococcales bacterium
GGCCGCGCGCGCCCGGACGGCAGCGTGGCGATGAACCGCCGCAGATCGATCTCCTGGTGGTCCTCGGCCAGCAGCGCGACCTCCGCCTCGGGGCTGTCCGACAAGATGGTGCCCGCCAGCCGCCGCGAGAGGAGCTTGGGAAAGCCGGTGATCAAGACCGTCATGACGAGAGCACCTGCATCAGCTTCGCGACCTGTGCCTCGAGGTCCGTCTCCGAGCCGTGGTTCTCGATGAGGAACGTGGCCCGCTCGCGCTTTCTGGCCGCCGGCAGCTGGGCGGCAAGCCTCGCGCGTGCTTCCGATTCGGTCAGGCCATCTCTCGCGCGCAGGCGCGTGAGCTGCAGCTCTTCGGGAACGTCGACGACGATGAGGCCGTCCATGCCCTTGTCCAGGCCGTTCTCGACGATGAGCGCCGCTTCGTACACCGCCGCTTCGTGACCGGCCTCGGCCAGCGCGGCGATGCGCCGGGCCGAAGCCTGGGCGATGCGCGGATGGACGATGGCATTCAGCGCGGCGCGATCTTCTGCGTTGGCGAAGACGCGAGCCCCCAGCGCCTTGCGGTCGAGTGAGCCGTCCGCCTGGAAGACGCCCGGACCGAAGCGCGCCTTGATCTCCTCCAGCGCCGGCTCTCCGGGCTGCACCACTTCGCGCGCGAGCTGGTCGGCGTCGATGACCGGCACGCCGCGCTGCGCCAGCAGCCTCGCGACCGTGCTCTTGCCCGCGCCGATGTTTCCCGTCAGTCCGAAGAGCCGCACTTGCTCATTCTATATCGCGCCGCGACAAATGAGCCGTCTCTTGCGCGTTGCTCCGAGGGGCTTCGGCTGCTAGGTTCCCGCGCCTTCCATGCGCCTCTGGGCCGCCATCGCCGTCTTGCTCTGCGCGCAAGCCGCCGCAGCATCTGACCTTGTCGGGCCGGTCTCCTGCCGGACCTGCCACGCCGAGGCGTATCGCGTCTGGGCCGCAAGCCCTCACGCCCACGCCGCCGAGACGCTGACGGCAGACCAGCGCAAGCAGCCGCTCTGCCTGTCCTGCCACTCGCGCGACGAGGCCCGGGCCGGCCAGGCAGAGGTCAAAGGCGTCTCCTGCGAGACCTGCCACGGCGGCGGCCGCTACTACCAGCCCGCCGAAGTGATGCGCGACAAGGAACTTTCCCGCCTCTTCGGTCTCAATGACCCGACGCCGCAGAGCTGCATGGTGTGCCACGGGGGAGAGTCGCCGTCGCTCAAGGCCTTCGACGTCAAGGAAGCCATGGGCCGCATCGACCACTGGACGAAGGACCGCGAAGCCCGCAAGCCGAAGACCGCCCAGACGGCGCTCTCCAAGACGCGCCTCGCGATGTGGTTGAAGCCGCGCGGAGCAGTGCAGTGAGCAACGCCGCCGAAGAGCTGTCTCCGGCAGGGCCCGCCGCCAACGCCGTCAGCGAGGTCGCGCAGCTCACGCCCCTGACCGAAGAGCAGAGCCACGTCGCCATCGAGCTGGTGTGGCGCTTCTTCTGCTCGCTGCGGCTGACGCTCGCAAATCTGCTGGCGTTCTTCCTGGGCATGATCGCGGGCACCTTCGTCAACCCGCAGAACGACTCGCTCACCAACATCGAGAAGGCGTTCGCGGGCCGCGTCTGGACGCTGCGCGCCTATCGCTGGTTCGAGCTCTACGACCTGTTCCACAGCTGGTGGTTCACGCTCATTCTCGTCTCGCTGGCGCTGAACCTCATCGCCTGCTCGCTGGAGCGGCTGCCGCGCATCTACTACCTGGTCCGCTATCCAGAGCGGCGGCTCGACCACGTCATCGGCCTGCGCTTCAAGGTCGCCGCCACCGCCAGCTCGCTGGCTCCGGACGCGGTCGCGGGCGTGCTCGCGCGCAACGGCTACAAGGTGCAGCTGACCGACGGGTCCGTCTTCGCCGAGCGCGGCTGGTACGCGCGGTTCGGCGTCTGGATCGTCCACATCTCGCTCTTGATGATCCTGGGCGGCGGCGTCTTCGGCCGGCTCACCGCCTTCGAAGGCACCGTCAACGTCCCGCAGAACGGCGGCATCGCCACGAGCTTCGTGCAGCGCAATGCGGACGGCACCCAGTTCCGCCATCGGCTGGTGGACGAGGACGGCAAGCGCTTCATCGTCCAGTGCAACGACTTCCGCCTGAAGGAGTTCGAGCCGGGGCGGCCCAAGGCGTTCGAGTCCGACCTGGTGGCCTACGAAGACCTGGGCGGCAACGAGATGGGCAAGGAGCTGACCCGCGCCACCATCAACGTCAACCACCCCATGCACTGGGGCGGCCTCACCTTCTATCAGGCCAGCTACTCGCAGATGGACCAGGGCTCGCGCGCCAAGGTCGCGCTCTACGACAAGGTCACCAAGAAGTCGCGCGACGTGATGGTGGCTCCAGGCGAAGCCGTGACGGCGGCAGACGGCCTGACGTACGAGCTCGTCGGCTACGATCCGGACTTCAGCGGCCTGGGCCCGGCCGTGCAGGTGGTGCGGACGCAGGACAAGGATCAGTCGACCTTCTGGGTGTTCAACAAGGATCCGGAGTTCGACCGCAAGAACCGCGACGACCGCTTCGGCCTCTCGTTCGACCGGCTCTCGCCGATGTACGCCACCGGCCTGCAGGTCGCGCGCGATCCGTCGGTGCCGGTCGTCTACGCGGGCGGCTTTTTGCTCTTCTTCGGCATCTTCGTGGCCTTCTACACCAGCCACAAACGGCTCTGGGCGCAGGTCACCAACGGCAAGCTGGCGCTGGCCGGCGCCTCGCACCGCAACGCAGAGACCTTCGCCGTCGAGTTCGACAAGATCGTGGAAGAGCTGGGCTTGCCCGCGCGGCCGGTGCGCGCTTGATCATCCTCGAGGCAAACTTCCTCAAGTCGGCCACCGACTTCGCGCACTATCCCGAAGAGGGGCCGCGCGAGTTCGCGTTCTGCGGGCGCAGCAACGTGGGCAAGTCGAGCGCGCTCAACACGCTCTGCCAGCGCAACTCGCTGGCCCGGGTCTCGCGCACGCCCGGCCGCACGCGCCTGATCAACTTCTTCGACCTGAAAGTGGCCGAGAAGACCCGCTCGGGCGGCCGCGGCCCCGAGCTGGAAGTGCGCTTCGCGGACTTGCCGGGCTACGGCTTCGCCTCGGGCTCGAAGGACGAGAAGAAGACCTGGCAGCCGATGATCGAGCGCTATCTGACCAAACGCGAGTCGCTGGCGGCGCTGGTGATCCTGGTCGACGGCGACATCGGCCCGCAGCCGAGCGACGTCGAAATGGTTCGCTGGGCGGAATCTTTGGGCCCCAAGGTCTTGTGCGCAGCCACCAAGCTGGACAAGATCGCAAGGTCGGGGCGCAAATCGCGCTGCGACAAGATCGCGGGCATCCTGGCGGTGCCCAAGGTGATTGGCTTCTCCTCGAAAGAGCGCTTCGGAGTGGACGAGCTATGGCACGAATTGCTCTCGCATTGACCCTGCTGGCCGCAGGCTGCGGCCTGACCACGCGGGACTACACCGTGCAGGCCACCATCGTGGCCGGCGGCGGCGCGCCCGGTGGCAACCCCACGTTCAACTCCGCCGAGCTGTCGTCGCCT
>DATBAA010000573.1:0-8025 GCA_036271755.1 Myxococcales bacterium
GGGAGGCTGCGCGCCTTGCAGAATCGCCGTGGTGGTGGCGAGCAAGGCCGGGTCGGAGGCGGCCTTGGCGTCTTCGTGCGCGGCTGCGTAGCGGCCCAGCGAGAGCCGGATGCCGGCGCGCATCCGATGGGCGTCGGGCCGGTCCGGCGAAAGCTCCAAAGCCGTGTCCAGGGCCGACTCCGGCGCTTCGAGCCAGCCGTTCTTCAGCTGCAGCTCGGCCAGGGAAACGAAGGCGTCGGCGTTCTCTGGATGCAGGTCGGCGATGGCCTGCAGCTCGAGCAGCGCCAGCTCCCAATGTCCGAGCGAGAGCTCCAGCGCGGCAAGGTCCCGTCGCGCGGTCAGATCTTCGGGTCGCAGCCGCAGTGCGTCGCGAAAGAGGCGCCGCGCGCTGTCGTTCTCGTGCGCGCTGGCGGCTGCCCGCGCCTGACTGGCCAGCCGGTCCGCGCGCAGCCGCTTGACGGGCTGCGCGCGCCAGGCGAAAGGCGCGGCAGCTCCCAGGCAAATCACGGCGATGCCGAGTGCGATCCATCCGCGCAAGATCAAATCATGCCACGGGCAACTCACTTTTGTTTTGTTTCGATGCAGTAATCTCGATCAGCCGCGCGACAACGAAGCTATGTTCGCGGCGATGACGCGCGCGGCGCTGGCGGCGGTGACTCTTTCGATGATGCTCGCCGCGCCGCGAACCGGACTCGCCTGCATGTTTGTCGGTGAAGAGCCCGCGGTCGCGAGCCCGCCGCCCAAAGCCGCGGAGCCGCCTGTGGAAGCGCCCAAGGAGCCCGCGCCGAACGAGCAGGCCGCGCCGAAGGAGCCGGCGGAGGTGCAGAGAGCGCCCGCCGCGCCTCTCGACTTCGAGTTGCTCGACGCCCCCAAGCCGTCGCTGCTGGTCGACGAGGGCGCCATTCGCCGCCGCCGCACGCTGCTCAACCTGCACCAGGCCGCGGGTCTGGGGCTCTTCGCCATCGCGCTCGGCAACACCGTCGTCGGTCAGCTCAACTATTCGGACCGCTTCGCCAACGGGCCCTCGACCGGCAAGTACGAGCAGCTGCACAAGATCACCGCCTACAGCACCGTCATCGCCTTCGCCGCCACCGGCGCTCTGGCCATCTTCGCGCCTACGCCGCTGCCCAAGACCCCGGGCTTCGACCGCGTCTCCTGGCACAAGCTGTCGGTGGGCGCCGCCGCGGCGGGCATCGCCGCCGAGGTGGTGCTGGGCATCTACACCGCCAGCCGCGAAGGCCACTTGAATCAGCCCGACCTGGCCGCTGTCCATCTGGGCATCGGTTACTTCACCTTCGCCGCGCTCAGCCTGGGCGTCGGCGTCATCGTCTTCTGACAACCATGATTGCAGCTCTCCTCATTGCCGCCATCTCCGCCGGAACCTGGACGGTCGACGCGTCGCAGAGCACGCTGCGCTATCAGGTGACGCACAAGCTGCACCTCGTCACCGCGGACTCGCACGAGGTGGAGGGCAAGGCGGTGGTGAAGCCGGACGGCTCGGTCCTGACCGAAATCCGCGCGCCCATCTCCAGCTTCAAGTCCAGCGACGGCAACCGCGACGAGCACATGACCGAAGCGCTCGACGTCGGCCGCTTCCCCATGGTGGTCTTCAAAGGACTCGCTCACGTGGGAGGCGCGCCGGTGCAGCTGCAAGGGCAGGTGGAGCTGCACGGCGTGAAGAAAGCCTACCCGGTGTCCATGGAAGTGACCCCGCAGCCCGACGGCACGCTGCGGGTGAAGGGAGCCTTCGACGTCAGCCTGAAGGCGCACGAGATCGAGCCGCCGTCGCTGCTCTTCATCGAGATCGACGACGCCTGCCACATCGAGGTCGATCTGACGATGCGAGCGGCGAAGTGAGAGCGCTGCTCCTGGCCGCGGCGCTCTGCGCGTGCGTGCCCGACAACAGCCCGCTGATGCGCCCCGGAGAAGATTGCCTCTCCTGTCACGGCGGCGCCGGCGGCACCGAGCGCGCGCAGGCGTGGAGCGCGGCCGGCACGGTCTTCACCGCCACCACCGGCTCCAAGGGCTTCGAGGGCGCCGAGGTGCAGATCATCGACGCCAAGGGCTTCTCCTTTTCCTTGCGCACCAACCTCGCCGGCAACTTCTACACGGCGGAGAACCTCAGCTACCCCATCCAGCCCTGCATCACCGCGAACGGCCGGACGGCCTGCCAGCAGGGCCGGGTGGAGAAGAACAACGGCGGCGTTTCGTGCAACCTCTGCCACCAACCCACCGCCCTCGGCGGAACGGCGCCGCAGCTCGCTCCCCCATAAGGAGGCACTTTGATTCTCAGTCTCGGTTTGTTGGCCATTGCCTACGCAAACCCTTCGGTGCCGCCGCCCAAGGTGGTCATTCCCCCCGGCTGGCTCGAGCACCAGACCGCCAACCCCAAGCCGTCGATGGCCTATACCTGGACGAACCTCATCCTCGAGGCGACCGGGCGCGACGTGGTGCGGGTCGGTTCGCCAAAGCCCACCATCATCTCGCGGCAGATGGCCATTCCCCTGACCGCCATGTACGACGCCTGGGCGGCTTATGATGAAAAGGCGGTGGGCACGCGGCTGGGCGGAAAGCTGCGCCGTCCGCTGGCCGAACGCACCGAGGCCAACAAAGCCAAAGCCATCTCCTATGCAACCTATCGCGCGCTGCTCGAGATCATGCCGGCGGATCGCGAGTGGCTCGCCTTGGAGATGAAGAAGCTCGGCTATGATCCGGCCGATCTCTCCACCGACCCCACGACGCCCGCGGGCATTGGAAACCTCGCCGCGGCGGCCGTTCTCGACTATCGCCGCCACGACGGCTCGAACCAGTACGGTGACGAGGTAGGCTCCGATGGAAAGCCTTATTCGGATTACACCTACTATGAGCCGCGCAATCCCATCGATCACACCAACGATCCCGACCGTTGGCAGCAGATTCCCTTCGACGACGGCAAGGGCGGCAAGATCTGGCCGGGCTTTCTCACTCCGCATTGGTATCGGGTGAAGCCCTTCGCGCTGGAGCGGGGCGACCAGTTCCGCCCCGGCCCGCAGCCCAAGGTGGGCTCGCCGCAGCTGAAGCAGGAAGTCGAGCAAGTGGTCGCCTTCAACGGCGGCTTGTCCTTGGAGCAGAAGTCGATCGTGGAGTTCATGCGCGAGGGGCCGCGCTCGACCGGACAGTCGGGGCATTGGCTGCTCTTCGCGCAGGATATCTCGCGCCGCGACCACTATGGCCTCGATCAGGACGTGAAGCTCTTCTTCGCGGTGGGCAACACGGCGCTGGACGCGTTCATCGCCTCGTGGGAGGCGAAGCGCTTCTACGACAGCGCGCGGCCGTATGCGCTGGTGCGGTCGGTCCAACAGCTCTTCGCCGGCCAGAACATCATCGGCTACCTGGGGCCGGGAAAAGGCTTTGGAACCATTCCCGCATCGAAATGGCATCCCTACTCGCCCGGCGCGTTCGTGACGCCGCCTTTTCCGGGCTACGTCTCCGGACACAGCACCGTCAGCGGCGCTTGCGCGAAGACCATCGAGCTCTTCACCGGCAGCGACAAGTTTGGCGTCTATCACCGGCATATCGCGGGAATGTTCACCGAGCCGGACGCGGCCGTGGAGAAGATGCAGTCGGTCGACGGCAAGGAGCCAAAAGGCCTGCCCGCCAACAAAGAGGTGATCCTATTGATGCCCACGCTCTCGGGAACGGCCGACCTGGCCGGCCTCTCGCGCATCATGGGCGGCTATCATATCCAGGCCGACAACCTCGAGGGCCTCAAGCTGGGCCGCGCGGTGGCCGAATCGTCGTGGCCCAAGTATCGCGCCTACTTCGAGGGTACGGCGACGGTCAGGCAGTAATCACGAACGCCGCGGGCATCGACCTGCCATCCCGCGGCGTCCGCCCCCCGAACGAGACTTTGTAGAGCAAGCGCCGGGCCAGCTTTGCCGGGCGCGTACGCCGCGGCTGAGGCTCGTTTGAGCGGCAAGTGACGGCTCTTTCGCGCGGATGTTACGCAACCGGATTTGTGCGAGAAGGATCAAATGCGCCTGCTCGCCGTCCTGATTTGCCTGGCAGCCTCCTCCGCGAATGCCAAAGGAACCTACCAAGACCTGACCTCGCTCTTTGCAGAGTGGCGCGCGTTCCAGCACCCGAAGCTGAACGACGGCGTCCCCGACTACGGCGCGGCCGCCATGGAGGCGCAGCGCAAGGCGTTGCCGGCCTGGCAGACGCGCCTCGCGGACCTGGAGCCGTCGGGCTGGCCGGTGCCGCAACAGGTCGACTGGCGGCTGGTCAAAGCAGAGATGAGCGGCCTCGACTTCGACCATCGCGTGCTGCGGCCGTGGGAGCGCAATCCGGCTTTCTATGTCACCATCTATCCCGACCAGAGCGATCAGCCGGCGCGCGAAGGGCCCTTCGCCTTTGGCGGTATCAATCTGTGGAGGTATTCATTTCCCTTGAGCGCCGACAAAGCCGCGGAGCTCTCCCGGCGGCTGGCGGTGATTCCGCCGCTCTTGCAGCAGGCGCGCGTCAATCTCACCGGAGACGGCCACGACCTCTGGGTCTATGGCGCCCGCAGCCTGCACGAGCAGGCGGACAGCCTCGCGGAGCTGGCGGGCAAAGCTCCGGCGGTCGCGGACGCGGCCCGCAAAGCGCGCGAGGCCACCCTGACGCTGGCCGGGTGGGTGGAGCAGCAGGCGCCGTCGAAGAAAGGCCAGTCGGGGATTGGCACCGCCAACTACGATTGGTATCTCGCCAACGTCCAATTGCTTCCTTATACCTGGGCGCAGGAAGTCACTCTCGTCGAGCGCGAGCTGATGCGGGCGCGCGAGTCGCTGGCGCTGGAGGAGCAGAAGAACAAGGCGCTGCCCAAGCAGCAGCCCGCCGAAACGAAAGAAGAGTACGAGAGAACCCACCAGGCGGCCATCACCGAATATATGGCCTTCTTGAAGGCCGCTCAGGTGCGGACGCTGCCCGCCTATCTCGAGCCGGCGCTGCGAGCACATATCGCGCCCTATAGTCCGAAGCGGCCGCTGGAGTTTTTCTCCGAGGCGGACTCGCGCGACGCCGAGGTGCTGCTCACGCACGGCTATCATTGGTTCGATCTGGCGCGCATGGAGAAGGAGCCGCACCCAAGCCCCATCCGCCGCGGCGCGCTCTTGTACAACCTGTTCAACAACCGCACCGAAGGGTTTGCCACCGCCAACGAAGAGCTGATGATGCGGCTGGGCATGTGCGACGCGCGCCCGCGCTCGCGCGAGCTGGTGTGGATTCTCCTCGCGCAGCGGGCCGCGCGGGCGATGGCGGAGCTGAAGCTGCAAGCCAACCAGCTCACTTTGGAAGAGGCGGCGAAGTTTGCTTCGGCAAATACTCCGCGCGGCTGGCTGCGGCTGGGCAACGGCACGGTGTGGTTCGAGCAGCACCTCTACTTGCAGCAGCCGGCGTACGGCACGAGCTACGTCATGGGCAAGCTGGAGGTGGACAAGCTGATCGCGGCCCGCAAGGAGCAGCTGGGCGAAGCCTTCACCATGCGGCGCTTCATGGACGAGTTCGACGCCGCGGGGCTCATTCCCGTGCCGATGCTGCGCTGGGAGCTGGCCGGCGAGGCGCCTTAGTCGCGCCTTAGTCGTCGCAGACGCCGCCACAGATCTGCCTGAAATAGATGTTCAATCAAAACGTAAGCATGAAATGAGACGACTTTTTCCGTTGGTGCTCTGCGCAACGGCCTGCATCGGCGGGTATGGCGTTCGCGGCAGCGGGCATCGCGTTCGCGAGCAGCGCACGCTGCCGGCCTTCTCCGGCGTCGAGGTGCACGGCGGCATCCACGCCATCGTCGAGACCGGGCCGCAGTCGGTCGAGGTGGAGACCGACGACAACCTCATGGCCCTCTTGGAGACCAAGGTCGACGACGGCCACCTGGAGATCGGCTTCGCGAGCTTCTCGCACGTCTGGAGCGCGGAGGTGACGGTGCGCATCAGCGTTCCGGCGGTGAGCTACCTGCACGCCAGCGGCGGCTCGGAGATTCGCGCCGAGCTGGCACCGGCCGAGGCGCTGGAGATCGGCGCCAGCGGCGGCGCGGTGGTGCGGGCCAGCGGCATCCAGGTGACGACGTTGAGCGCCTCCGGCTCGGGCGGCGCGCGCCTGCAGCTCGCCGGCAGCGCGGACGACGTGAAGCTGTCCATGTCGGGCGGCACGCGCATCAAGGCGGGAAAGCTCGAGGCGCGCCTCGTGCGGGTGAGCGGCAGCGGCGGCTGCACCGCCGAGGTCAACGCCATGGAATCCGTCCGCGGCAGCATCTCCGGCGGCTGCGACGTGCATCTGAGCGGCAGGGCCCAGAGCCGGGTCAAGACCAGCGGCGGCTCCTCCGTCGACTACGAAGACGACTAAAGCTTAGTCTCAGCCGCCGAAAGCTTGCAGGGCGGCCTTGGCCACTTCGTCGCCCCACTCCTGGACGAAGTGCCCCGCCTGCGCGTGCACCCACGGCTCGGGCGCCCCGCGGATGATCTTGCGCATCACCGCCATGGCGGGCGGTCCCAGCACCGGGTCGTTCTCGCCCAGCGCCAGGAAGCTCTGGCCGGTCCACTGCGTCCGCCAGAACTCGACCGCCCGCCGCGAGGTGGCCGCGCCCTCTGCATCGGGCCGGTCGGGCACCATGGGCGGAAAGCGGCGCACGCCGGCCTTGTACGAAGCGTCCGGGAAGGGCGCGTCGTAGGCCGCGGCTTCGGCGGGCGACAGCTGCGGGCAGGTGCGCTGCAGCAACTTGCTGCAAGAGAGATCGGGATTCCTGGCCACGTAATCGCGCCAGGCGAGAAAGCCCGGGCCCAACGAGTGCTCGCCGGTGGCCAGCGCGGTGTTCATCAGGAGCAGCCGCTCGAAGCGGCCCGGCAGGTCCATGGGCAGCGTCAGCCCGAGCAGGCCGCCCCAGTCCTGCACCACCAGCGTGATGCGCCGCAGATCGAGCCGCTCGATGAACTGGATGAGGAATGCGCGGTGGAAGTCGAAGGTGTACGCGCTCTCTTCCGCCGGCTTGTCCGAGCGGCCAAAGCCGAAGAAGTCGGGCGCCACGGCGCGGTGCCCCGCGGCGGTGAAGACGGGGATCATCTTCCGGTAGAGGTAGCTCCAGGTCGGCTCGCCGTGCAGGCAGAGAAAGACGTGGCGCGCGTCTGTCGGCCCCTCGTCGAGGTAGTGCGCGCGCATCCCGGAGATCTCGAGATAGCGCGGCGCGAAGGGAAAGCCGGGCAGATTGGCGAACCGCTCCTCGGGAGTGCGCAAGATCATTCACAGCTCCTAGCAGATCGAGGAGACTGCGTAGATGCGGCTCGTTCTCATCGTCTCGCTCTTCACGCTTCCAGCGCTCGCGGCTCCGTCGTGGGCAGGCAAGTCCGACTCGTCCGACGAGAAGGGCAGCCTCTTCATCTGCTCGGGCGAGGGCAAGAACGAGCAGGACGCGCTCGACTCTTCGCTGGCCCTCTGCAACGACAAGATCTGCAAGCTCTGCGGAGTCGAGGTGGAGTCGACCACCACCACCAACGAGACGCTCAAGGGCGTGGACCTTTCGCGCAAGGTGGTGGAGCGCTGCCGGCGCGTGCGCAAGGCCGAGCCGCAGCTGCGCTCCAAGTCGCTGGAGTGCGACGACGGCAAATGCCAGGCCTATATCCAGCTCTTCTATTCGAAGGAGACGCAGAAGGCCGAGTGCTCGGCCTACGCCAACGAAGACTTCGCCGACCCGGCCAAATGCGAGACGGACATCGAGGCGTTTCGCCAGCAGACGGGGCTCTCCGCGGCGGCCATGCGCAAGCGCGACAACCAGCTGGGCGCGGCGCTCGCCCACTGCGCGCAGATCGACGTGCGGCCCACGCCGGCGCTGCTGGCGCTGGACGAGAAGCTGCGCGTGGGCCTGGGCAATCTGAGCCGCCCCGAGCGCGGCGACCCCCGCTACGTCGAGGAGTACGCGTCGCCGATGGGCGACACCATGCAGCAGATCGCGGAGAACAAGACGCTCCTGGGCCGCATCGGCCTCGCGCGCGGGGTGGTGTCCAACAAGGTGCTGCTGCT
>DATBAA010000574.1:0-2788 GCA_036271755.1 Myxococcales bacterium
GGCGATGAACTGCTGGCTGTCGCGCTTGAGCTCGAAGGCGGTGCGCGAGAGGCGGCCGGCGTCGATCACCATCCAGACCTGTTGCGAACGCTCGACGGTGAACTGGCGGGTGACGAGTTTGCCGCGGCGCGCGGTGGCGGTCCAGCTGATGTTGCGGAGCTCGTCGCCGGGCTGGTAGTCGCGAAGGCTATCGAAGTCACGGCCGACGCCGCGGAGCTGTAAGCGGCGCTTCTGCATCTCGATCTGCCGCGCGCGGAGGAGATAGAAGGCGGTGCTGTCGCGGGAGTCCTCATGGGCGGGGTAGACGCGGACGCGCTGCGGTTGTGGCTTGCTCTCCTGCGTAGTGATGACCGGTGTGGCGACGGCCCAGCGCTCAGCGAGTTTGAGCGCGCCGCGATAGCGCAGGTAGACGCTGCCGAGAGCGAAGTCGCCGCGTTGGCGCGGATAGACGGTGGTGGTGGAGAGCGCGTCTTCGCGCGGAAATACCGTGAGGCGTTGCGTGGCGGGCGTGCCGACAAGCGATTCGTGCAGGTCGTCGATGAGGCGGAGGTCGAGCACCTTGTCAGCGTCGAGGCGCACGGCCAGCTCGATACGTGTGGCTTCGCCGAGCTGTGGCGAGTCGAGAAAGGTGCGCGTGACAGTGAAGGCTTCAGGGTGTGGGAGCAGGAGTATGTCGATGAGAACCGCCAGCAGCAGCAGGGCATCCCACGCGAGCATGAAGTAGATGTCGTGTGCGTGGAAGAAGGCAGGGATCGCGAAGAGCAGACCGATGCAGAAGAGCACCAGCGTCAGCGGTGTGAGACCGAAGCCAAGCACGCGGCCGAGCTTGCCTCGTGGGGAGGCGGTCGCGGTGGCGGGTTGGGGAATCAGAGTTTGCATGAGTGCTGCTTTACTTCGGCACCTGCGTAGCAGCCAGCACATCGCGGATGACGCGGTCGGCGTCGATGCCTTCGAGTTCGGCTTCGGGGCGTAGAACTAAGCGGTGGCGGAGGACAGGTTGGGCAGCTTCCTTGATGTCGTCTGGGATGACGAAGTCGCGGCCTTCGCGCGCGGCCAGTGCTTTAGCGACGACGAGCAGGCCAGTGCTGGCGCGGGGGCTGGCGCCGAGCGCGATTGACGGCCACTCGCGGGTGCGGCGCACGACGGCGAGCAGGTAGTCGAAGATGGCGGGTTCGACGCGGACGGCGCGGATCTCGCGGCGCGCGGCGGTGAGCAGTTCGAAGGGCACCGGCTCGATGGGGATCTCCGAGAGGCCGACGCCCGCATGAGCCGACAGACCGGCGTGGTGATGACGTTCGAGCACGGTGCGCTCGTCGGCAACACCGGGGTAGGGGACTTTGATCTTGAGCAGGAAGCGGTCGAGCTGCGCTTCGGGCAGCGGGTAGGTCCCTTCAAACTCGATGGGGTTCTGCGTGGCGAAGACGGTGAAGAGCTCGTCGAGTGGATGGCGTTCGCCGTCGGAGGTAACCTGGCGTTCTTCCATGGACTCGAGCAGCGCGGCCTGCGTGCGCGGCGGCATGCGGTTGATCTCGTCGGTGAGCAGGAACTGGGTGAAGACGGGGCCGCGATGGAAGGCGAATTCGCCGGTCTTCGGCGAGAAGACATTGGTGCCGAGGATGTCGGCTGGCATCATGTCCGGCGTGCCCTGCACGCGGCGGAAGTCCAGGCCGAGGAAGCGTGCAAGCGTTTTGACGGCGAGTGTCTTGGCGACTCCGGGGACACCCTCAATCAGTGCATGGCCGCCGCAGAGCATGGTTAGCAGCGCCTGCGAGATGGCCTCATGCTGGCCGGCGATAACGCGGCCGATCTGCTCGTGACCGCGCGCGAAGAGTTCGCTTGCGGCGGCGACGGCGGAGGGCGGCGCGGGCTCGTGCTGTGTTTCCTGCAGCTGCGTTGCGTCGTGCGGGGTCTGCTCGCTGTGCATCTGCTCCTGCATCTCTTCGCTCATTACGACTCCTTCGGTACTGCTGTCTCTAACTCTTCGGTGTGGCGTGCTGCGGCGGGTGTGATGGCCTCGCGCAGATGCTCGGCGTCTTCGCTCAGGGCCTGGGCGAGCTTGAGCGTGCTGCTCAACGATAGCTTCGCATGGGCGGCTTCCCTGGCCTCGCGCAGGTGCTCCGCGATGGACGCGGCGAGCGGCTTTGCGACGGTGCCGAGGCGGAGGACGATGGCGGCTTCGATGGCGTCGGGGCCGGCCTGGATGGTCTCCGGCGCGAGGCCGACCTCCTGTGTGAGCACGCGCTGCAGGCGTCGGCGCGCGGCTTCGGTGACGGCGGCAGTGGCCTCGCCTTTTTCGTAGAGATCGCCCATGGAGGTTGCGAACTCGACGGGCGAGCTGCGCGGCAGAGCGACGGGCATGCGGATGGGGCCTCGGCGGCGGCTGAAGCTGAAGAGCAGCAGCACGAAGAGCAGCGCTGCCTGCAGGCTGACCCAGAGGATAGGCAGGCCGTGGGTGACACTCCACTTGGTGCGGGTGACGGTGTGCATCGCCTCGTCGAAGATGACGGCGCGGGGCAGCGTGTTGGTGGAGTACTGCGGGCCGTCGATGCTGGCGAGGACGAGTTTGAGCGAGGGGTCCTGCTTGAGCTCTGCGTTGACGATGGGTGTTTCGGAGGACCACCATACGGCGTCGCCTTTGCCGATGTAGAACGACACGACGACGGCGTTTTTGCCGCAGTGCTGGGCAACGCTGCCATCTTTGGTGAGAGCGTTCTTGTCGTCGGGCTTCCAGCCGCCGTGATTGCTGATCTGCACATGGCCGGCGCGGGCGAGCGCGGAGTTGTCGCCG
>DATBAA010000575.1:0-2884 GCA_036271755.1 Myxococcales bacterium
CTGATCGGCATCGTGAAAGTGAGCCGTCACCGGCCAGGAGGGCTGGCTGGTGGCGTCTCCGTCGATGGCCACCGCGGTGTACTTCGTCAGCACGCCCGCCGGGTCGACCAGCAGCTGGCCTTTGCCTTCGCCGTCGACGTCTACCGGCGAGTAATCCGACGGGCTGCCGGCGGTGGCGGTGATGCGGACCTGCTTCGCGTTCAAGGCGGTAAAGCTGAGCCGCACCTTCGCGCCGTCGTCGAGCTGCAGGTCGTGCTCCAGGTGATCCTTGCCGTCGTCCGGCTCGGGCGCGCCGCTGAACTCCGTGATCGCCAGATAGGGTGTCAGCGTGAGCGTAAGGTCGACCGCGCCGTCGTCCGCCCAGGAGATGTCGTCGCCCGCCACCGTGCCGGCTTGCAGCTTCAAAGCGTAGTCGCCCGGCGTGAGCCCCGAGATCCAGAGCGGGAAGAAGCCGTCGGTGGCGCGGTCCGGGTCTCCCACCGGCCCGCCGTCGCGGAGAATGCGCACCACGTCGGCGTTCTCGACCGACCAGTAGACCTCGATGACGTCGCTGGCGGCGGCCGTCAGAGATGTTCCGCCCGAGGTGTCTCCGCGCTTGCGCAGTCCGGTGGCGCTGGCGTCGAACGCGGGCACCGCCGGAGCCGTCGTGGTTCCCGGTGGATCGCCGGCATCTTCGCCGGGCGAAAAGGCCAAGGGTGATTCGCTCATCGATTGCACAATAACCCAGGCGTCAGCCCTCCGCGCTGAACGCCGCCAGGTCGAAGAGCGCGGTCTCGTCGGCTTCGTCGTCGCCCTCGTCGACCCACGTCAGCCGCCGCGCGGCCGGCGGATGCTTCGGCCTCAATTGCCAGAAGCCCAGCGCGAGCAGCACGCAAGCGGCCAGCGCCAGAATCGCTCTCTGCGGCCACCGGCGCGGCCGCGAGTCGATTGCAGCCAGCACGCGCCGCCGCAGCCCGGGCGAAGCTTGCGGCACGGGTCCAAGGCTCTCTCGCAGCAGCCGGTCCAGATCCTCATCCATGGACAGCCTCCTTCCTGGTCAGCTCTTGCTTCAACTTCTGCCGCAGCGTGAACGCGCGCGACTTCACCGTGCCGGCCGGCACCTCCAGCACCTCGGCGATCTCCGCAATCGAGCACTGCTCCACGCAGAGCAGCACCAGGAGCAGGCGGTCGTCGGGCTCCATCCGCCCCAGCAGCTCGAGCACCAGGGCGCGCTCTCCCGGATCGATGCCCGGCGCCGCGGCGTCGTGATCGACCGGCAGCGGCTCCGGCCGCACCGCGCGCAGCTCGTCGATGGCCAGGTTGCGCGCGATCCGGCAGAGCCAGGTCTTGGCGGACGACTGCCGCCTGAACGAGGACTGTCCCCGCCAGGCGCGCAGAAAGACCTCTTGGGTCAAGTCGTCCAGCCGGCCGCCGGGGCAGAGGCGCAACAGGACAGAGCGCACCACGCCCACGTGCTCGTCATACAAAGCCGCGAACTCCGCGCGGCCGATGGCGCCGGGAAAGCTCACTCCGCGGAGCTCTTCGCGGCCTGTGACTGGCGGAACTCGAGATAGAGCTGGCCGAAGTGAGACCGCTGGTCGGGCCGCAGGATCTTGCGGATCTCCACCAGGCCCTGGAAGCGATCGGCCGCGTAGGCCTCGCGCGCCGTCGCCAGCTTGTCGTGCAGCGCGGTCAGGGTCTCGTCGCTCTCGGTGCCCACCATGGCGGCGGCCAGCGCGTGGCGGGTCTCTTCGAGCTGGTGGCGCAGCTCGACGTCGTGCGGCTTCATCTTGTCGTAGAGCTGCCGCAAGGCCTGCTTCTGCGCGTCGCTCAAGTCGAGCTTGGCGAAGACTTCGCGGCGCATGGCCATGCGGTACGACTCTTGCGCGGCGGCCGGCAGGGAGACGACGGTCAGTGTCAGGGCGAGCAGAAGGTGTCGCATGTGAGGCTCCAGTGGTTTCTTGCGTTCGGCCGGTCTAGACGGAAGACCCCCATGATTGGTTCACGCCAGATTCTACGTTCTGCCCTGCTCCAGGCGCTGGCCTTCAACCTCACGTTCTTCGTGCAGGAGCTCTTCCTCGTCTTGCCCAAGGCGCTGACTCCCGGGCTGCGGCCCACGCTGTTTCACAACAACCACACCTGGCAGGGTGATTCGCCCCTCGCCAGCCTGTTTCAAGGCACGGGCGCGCTGGCCATCTTTCTTCTCGGCCTGGGCTGCGCGCTCTTTGGCCGGCGGTCGCTCTTCTGGCTCTGGATGGCGTTCGACGGGCTCTTCCAGTCGCTCACGCAGGTCGTGCTCACGCCGGTGTTTCCCGGCAGCGACGTTGGCCTGGCCATGAGCTTCTTCGGCCTGGGTGCCACGGCGCGCGCTGCGCTGGTGGTGGCGGCCGTGCTGGCGATGGTCTTCGCCAGCCGCTGGTTCGCGCGGCGCCTTCCCGGCAGCTTCTTCGCCGCTGGATTGCTCGCGCTCTTGCTGGTCATTCCCTTCCGGGTGCCGCGCGAACTCCTCGAGGTGGCCGTCTTTCCCGCGCTGGTGACCGTGCCAGGGCTTCTCTGTATCCAGCTCTGGACCCTCGGAGTCGCCCGCGAACCTGTCCCGGAATCGAATTCGATTGGTTTGCCCTTGCTCGCATTGCTGGCTTTATTGCTCGTCTTTCAATTGCTCTTACGACCGGGAATCCGCTTCTACTGATCTTGACAGCCTCTTTGGCGTGATGAAATTGCCGCGATGGTCCGTTTCGCTTCCGCAGACGAAGAGTTGTTGGACGCTTATTCCCACGCGGTCACGTCGGTGGTGGAGAAGGTCGGCCCGGCGGTGGTGGGCGTCGCTACCAAAGGCGGCGGAGGCTCGGGCGTGCTCTTCACCCCCGACGGCTACCTGCTCACCAACGCGCACGTCGTCGGC
>DATBAA010000576.1:0-11559 GCA_036271755.1 Myxococcales bacterium
CGCGCAGCTGCTGAATGAAGCCAAGGACGTGCCGCCGTTCGTCAGCGAAGCCGCGAGGCTGCTCAAGCAACATTTGAACGGCGCGCCGCAAGATCTGAAGGCGCTCAGGCTCGACTTCTCCGTGCTCACGCGCTTCCAGCAGCAAGTCTACGAGACCGCGCGCTCGCTGCCGTCGGGCCGTACTGCTACCTATGGTGAGATCGCCGCCCGTCTGGGCAAGCCCGGCGCCTCGCGCGCGGTCGGGCAGGCGCTGGGGCGCAATCCGTTCCTCATCGTCATTCCCTGCCATCGCGTGCTCGCGGCCGGTGGCGCCGCCGGCGGTTTCTCCGCGCCCGGCGGCGTCATCGCCAAGCAGCGGCTGCTCGCTCTGGAAGGTGTGCGCATCGAGGTCGATCACGGCTTGCCGTACGACCCGGTCAAGGCGGTCGAATACCTGGCCTCGAAAGACAAGAAGCTGGCCCGTTATATGGAGAAGGTCGGGCCTTATCGCGGCCGGCCGGCGGGCATCTCGGGCACTCCGTTCCAATCGCTCGCCGAATCGATCACCTACCAGCAACTCACTGGCAAAGCCGCGGCCACCATCCTGGCGCGCGTCGTGGCGCTCTTTGCGCCGAGGAGGTTCCCCGAGCCGCAAGACGTGCTCGACATGAGCGAGAAGAAGCTGCGCGCTGCTGGGCTCTCGGGCGCCAAGACGCTCGCCATCAAGGACCTCGCGGCCAAGACTCTGGAAGGTGTGGTTCCCTCGACGGTGGAGGAGCTGGAGTCGCTGGGTGATCAAGAGATCATCGATCGATTGACGGCCGTCCGCGGCATCGGCCCGTGGACCGTGGAGATGATGCTCATTTCGCGGCTGGCGCGGCCCGACGTACTGCCAGCTACTGACTATGGAGTGAGAAAAGGTTTCGCCCTCATGACAAAGGCCGGAGAGTTGCCTTCGCCGGCCGAGTTACTCGAGTACGGCGAGCGGTGGCGGCCGTTTCGCAGCGTCGCCAGTTGGTATATGTGGCGCTTGCTTGATTTGTAATTGAACAGTCCGCGCAATCGCACCATCGCGCACATCCAATCTCCAGCTCCGAACGTAGTGACCCCGGTACGTCTCGCTTCGAGACCGGACATCACGTTTGGGAGTGCGCATGACCAGATGCAGGGACGCGGCCCTCGTCACATCCGTCGCAGCAATGCTCGCGCTCGCGACCGGGTGTCACAGCAACGACAACAACTCCTCAACCCCGGACTCGGGCATCCCAGATTCGGGAAGCCCAGACTCGGGCACGCCTGATTCGGGCACGCCGGATTCGGGCACCCCAGATTCAGGCGCGCCAGACGCGGGCTCCGCTACCGACGGTGGAACGCCGGGTACGCTCACCGCCGTCACCAGCAACCCGGACGAGCTGCTCTTCGCGTTACCGCTCGACGCCGCGCCCAGCCCTGACGCGAGCAAGATCTACTTCATCGCCATCGGCGCCAACGGCGGCTCCATCTTCTCCACCTCCTCGACGGCCAACAGCACGGCCTCGCTCCTCAGCTCGGCCGGACCCTTGATTGCGCCGCTGGGCCTCGCGGTCTCGACCGACGGCAGCAAGATCTACGTCGCCGACCCGGGCGCCGTGACCTCGTCGGGCAACGACAAAGGCGCGCTCCTGACCGTTCCGGCGGCCGGCGGCGACGCATCGATCGTGGCCGAGACGGTGGACTTCTCGCCGCGGGCGGTGGCGGTTTCGCAGGTGGGCGGCGCCGACGAGATCGTCTTCATCGGCACCAACAAGACCGCCAACGGCGACGGCACCTTCAGCGACGGCGTCTTCAAGGACGTCGGCGGCACCGTCACGGCGGTCACCACCACCGGCAACCCGGCGGCCGTCGCGGTCGCGACCGACGGCACCATCTATGTCCTCGACCAGGCCGGCTCCATCTCCAGCTTCGCGGTGGGCGCCACCGCGGGCACCGCGCTTCCAGGAGCCTCGCAGACGCTCAACGTCTCGTTCCCCTCGGGCATGGATCTCTCGCTCGATCAGACCGCGCTGCTGGTCACCGGCTTCGACGCCACGGGCGCCGAGACCATCAACCGGGTGGACATCGGCAGCGGCACGGTGACGCCACTGGCGCTCACTCCCGCCATCAGCCCGGCGGCGCACGGCGGCGAGCCCTCGGGCCTGCACCGCGCGTTGAGCTCGGACTCGTTCGCCTTCGTCGACGGCAGCGCAAACACCAGCGGCACCATCTATCTCCTCAAGTAAGGCCGGAGCCAAACCAATGAAAACCAATCGCTTAGTCGCAATGACCCTGACGCTCGCTGCCGGCGCGGCGTTCGCATCCAGCCACCGCGAGGCGCCGGCCATCGCCAACGACCCCGCCGCGGACAACACCGACGTCTACGCGTTCATGAGCACCGGCGCGGCGAAGAACGACACGCTCAACATCGTCGCCAACTGGATTCCCTTCGAGGAGCCGTCGTCGGGTCCGAACTTCTTCAAGTTCTCCGACGACGTGCAGTACCAGATCCACGTCACCCGCGGCCCGTCGTCGCTGGCGGACGTCGTGACCTATACCCTCAAGTTCACCACCCAGGCGGACAAGCCGGTGGACATCACCACGCTGGGCAACAACTGCTCGTCGCCGGGGACCATCGCCTGCATCGGCGGCGGCAAGGAGTTCTTCGCGCAGCTGACCGGCAACATTCCCACCACCGGCGGCGCCATCATCCAGACCTATACGCTCACCAAGACGACGAGCAGCGGAAGCACCGTCATCGTCTCCGCGGGCATCGCGGCGCCGTGGAACATCGGACCGCGCACGCAGGCCACCCTGCACTCGGCCGCGCCGGCCCTCGTCTCCTCCGCCAACTACAACGATCCGGCGTTCCTGGACGGCTTCATCTTCCCCGGCAGCGACGGCACCAAGGTCTTTGCCGGTCCGCGCGACGACGGCTTCTACGTCGACCTGGGCGGCGTCTTCGACCTGGCCAACCTGCGTCCGAAGGGCCAGGCGCAGGACGGACTCTCCGGCTACAACGTGCACTCCATCGCGCTGGCCATTCCGGTGGGCGTGGTCAGCAAGGACGGCAACGTCCCGACAATCACCGGCGGCGGCACTCCCGACGACGCGAACACCATCGGGGTCTGGGCGTCGTCCAGCCGCCGCAAGGTCTCCATCCTCCGCGCCGACGGCCACGTCTCTTCCTACGGCCCGTTCATCCAGGTCTCGCGCCTCGGGCTGCCGCTCATCAACGAAGCGGTCATCGGCCACCAGGACAAGGATCGCTACAACCGCACCCAGCCCAAGGACGACGTGGCCAACTTCGGCGCGTATTTCTTGAACCCGGTCATCGTCCCCGACGCAGAGGTGGTGGGCATCTACGGTACGCTGCCCGCCTCCATCAATCCGGCCAACCTGCGCCACAACCGCACCGACATCCTGCAGGTCATCGGCCTCGCGGCTGCCGGCTGCACGACGTTCCCCACCACTCCGTGCCACAACATCACGGCCATCGGCGATGTGCTGCGCGTCGATCTGGGGCTCGATCCCGCCGTGGCTGGCAACGGCTTCCCCAACGGGCGCTCGCTCAACACCACCACCAACGCCGAATTGGCTGACGTGACCGACGTCGAGCTGACGCTGCTCATTGCCGGCGTGCCTGGCCTGACCATGAACGGCGGCAACGGCGGTCCGCCGCTCATCCAGGACGGCGTCGACCACAATGACGTGAACTTCCCGGGCAAGTTCCCCTGGCTGCCGGTTCCGCACGAGGGCTTCTCGGAAGGCCACGGCAAGGTTCCGCAATAAGGAACGTCATGCGACGCCTCGCACTCGGCTTGTTCCTGGCCATCGCCTGCTCGCGCAAACCCGAGCAGGCGCAGCCGGACATTCGCACCCAAGAAGGCCGCGATCTGATGCTCGCCAACTCTGATCCGGGTGGCAGCACGAAGGTCGACGAGAAGATCCGCAAGCTGCAGGCGGTCCTGATCAAGCGGCCAGAGCTGGTGTCGGCCTGGGTGGAGCTGGGCGAAGGGTGGATTCAAAAGGCCCGCGACGTGTCCCGTCCGGGCCTCTATGCCAACGCCGGCGCGGCGGCCTCGCGGGCTCTGTCGATGGAGCCCGCGAACCGTCCCGCGCTGGAATTGCAGGGACTGGTGCTGATGAACGACCACCGCTTCGCCGAGGCCGCGAATCTGATGCGGCAGGTGGTGGCGGCGGCGCCGGAGCATCCCGTGCCGTGGGGGACTTTGTCGGACGCGCTCTTGGAGCTCGGGCGCACCGGTGAAGCCATCGATGCGGCGCAGCACATGATGGACTTGAAGCCCAACCTGCCGTCCTACAGCCGCGCGGCGCACTTGCAGTGGCTGCGCGGAGACATCGCGGGCGCCAAGGAGTCGCTGAGGTCCGGCATCGACGCCGGCGGCGGTTCGATGGATCGCGAGCCGCGGGCCTGGGTCATTGTCCAGGCGGCGATGGTCTTCTGGAACGAAGGCGATACCGAAGGCGCGCTGGCGGGCTTCGAACAGGCCTTGAAGGAGCTGCCGGGCTTTCCGCCGGCATTGGTTGGAAAAGGCCGCGTGCTGATTGGCAAAGGAGACGGCAAGGCCGCCGAGCCACTCTTGGCCCAAGCCTATAAAGCCAATCCGTTGGTCGCGACGGGTTGGCTCTTGGGAGACGCGCGCGAGCTCGCGGGAGACAACGCCGGCGCGCAGGCGATCTGGAGTGAGATCGAAAAGAAGGGCACCGCAGACCCGCGGACCCTGGCGCTCTTTCTCGCCACCAAGAAGCTGCAGGTTGATCGGGCGCTGGAGCTTGCCCTGAACGAGCGCAAGACGCGCGACGATCAGTACACCGAGGACACGGTGGCCTGGGCGCTCTACCGCGCTGGACGGCTTCCGGAAGCGCTGCAAGCCGCCGCTGTCGCGACCAAAGCGGGCACTCGCGATGCGCGGCTCTGGTACCACGCCGGCGCCATCCAATTGGCCAACGGCGACGCGTCAGGCAAGCAATTGATTGAAAGAGCGCTGGCTTTGAATCCTGCCTTCGATCGCACCGGCGCCGCCGAAGCCCGCGCGCTCATCGGCGTTCGCAAAGCAGACCTCTAGAGATCGCAGCGCGGGCCTTTGAACGGTGCCGCCGCGGCAACTCCGGCGATGCACTTCTTGCCGTCGCACTGCTGGCCCTCGGGGCATTGGCCGGCCATGGAGCACTCGCCGCCGGCAGCGCTGCGGGGCGCGCAGCGATAGTGGCCGCAAAACCCCTGGCACTCTGGATGGTGGCCGTCGCCGTCCTGCAGCAGGTAGCCGGCGAGCGCGTCCACGGCGAGCCGGCAGGCCTGGCCGTCCTGCTTCGGCGCTCCGCACCGGCCGGCCTGGGTCGGTCCGACGCCCAGACAGGTTTGTCCCTCCAAGCACTCCAAGGATGATCGGCAGAGCTCGCCGGCTTTCCGAGCGCCGTGGAGCAGGTTCTGGCATTCAGCGGCGGGCGGCGGAGCGTAGGGGCCGACCCAGTCGCAGCCGTCGAAGACCTTGGCCTGAGCGGCTTTGCAGCTCTCGACCGACTTTGGCTCGAGCGATACCGCGCCCGAGCGGAGCGCGGCGGAGAGCGTGAGCACGCACTGCGAGAGGCCGATGCTGGGGGCGGGCTTTCCGTGGCAGCAGGCCGCGCGCCGATCGGCTGGCACCGCATAGAGCGCGCCGCAGAGCTGTTGCGCCGCGGGCACCGCCTCGCCAGCGGCATAGACGGGTTTTACTTCTTCATCGCCCGCGGCCGCGGCTTCGTCGGTGACCGCGGGTGGCGGCGGCGCCTTGCGGCAGGCCGGCGCGAGAGCGAGGAGCAGGGCGGCCGGAAGAAAGCTGCGCATCGGCCTAGGTATGTCGTGGGCGGTGTTTCAGCAAAACAAATCCGGTGCGGCCGCTGTTCCGTAGAGGACGTCGGGAGGGTTTCTGCGGAGAGACGGCTTGGAGGATCTGGCTTGGACGCCAAGGCAAGTGGGCATTCTGCTCGGTATGAGTGAAGCAACCATCAAGCGCCTGGTTGCTAAAGGCGGTCTCGCCTCGCAGAAGGACGGCCGGGTCTGGCGCACGCCGGCGCAGGCGCTGGTCGAGAAGCTGCGCGACGGCAAACGAGGCAGCCCGACCTTGCGCGAAGCCGCCATCGCCGGGGACGACGAGGAGTGCCTCGCCCAGCTCGTCGAGCAGCGCGGCCTGGGCAGGACGTTGGGCTTGATGTTCGACGAGCTTCTCCAATTCAACGTGCCGCTGGGCTTCATCGAGCGGGCGCAGGCGCTGGCCGAGCTTCCCGAATCGAAAGGCCGCCGCTCCGTTCGCGCGGCCATGCTCAACAGCTCCGGAACCGCTGCGCGGATGGCGGCTTGTCTCTTCCGGGCGCGCCGGGTCGAGGTGCTCTCGACGCTGCGTCCCCTCGACGACGAAGGCGCGGCCGCGCTGGTGCGGCAGTCGCGGCCCGAGTGGTTCTGGGCCGGCGACAGCGAGCTGCCCTTGCCTCAGCTGACCGCGGCCGCGCGTCAGACCGGCTGCCGCCTCTTGCGCCTCGGCGCCGAGCCCTTTGATGAGACGAACGTACCCGGCTTCGACGCGCTGGAGCGTTTGCTGATGCACTCGGCCTGAAAAAATCGACGCGTACGTAACAACCCTCGCTTGGCGGCTGAGCGCTCAATCTACTCTGTAAAAGTGTGCCTCCCAGCGCTGTTCATTGGTTAGCAGCGCTCTATGCGCAGACGGCGGCGCTCGGCCTCGCGGTCGCGCAGCGCATCGTCCGCGACCGGCAAGAGGCGGAAGACATTTTGCAGGACGCCTACGTCTCCGCGCTGCAGCAGCGCGGCAACTACGATCCGCGGCGCGGCAGCGAGCTGGGCTGGATCCTCGCCATCATCCGCGCCAAGGCCCTGGACCGGTTGCGCTCGCGGCGGGTGCGCCTTCGCGTGCAGCCGCAGCTGCAGCTCGCCGAGATTGCACCGGAGAACGAAGCCGATCCGCTGGCTGCCGCGTATCTGACGCAGGGCTTCGGCGCGCTCCCGGCGCATCAGCGCGCCGCGCTCGTGCTGGCTTACTTCGAGGGTCTGACGCACGTGGAGATCGCGGCTCAAATGGGCGCACCGCTGGGCTCGGTGAAGACCTGGCTGCGCGCAGGCATTGCCCAGCTGGCGATTGGACTGCGAGACCCCGCACCGGATAGCGTGCGGCACCCATGAGCTCTCGCCGTCACGGAGCGCTGTGCCTCGCCGTCCTGGCGGCGGTTGGCCTGGTGGTGGCGCCGGCGCTGCACGAGCTGCAGCACGCGCGCGAGGCTGAGGCAGATCGCGAGCTGACGCTGCTGGTCCAGCGGCTCTCGCTGCACGGCGCGGACTTCGACGACGTCTTCGCGGAAGTGTGGAAGCTGGCCCGCGACGGCAAGCGGCCCGCGCACTCGCACGGCGAAGGTCCGCGCGGCCAGCACGGCAGCGGCTCTGTCTTGCACCACGCGCTCGCGCTGCACGCAGCGCCGGCCTTGCCCGCGACGACGCTGTTGCTCGCGCGGCTGGAGCAAGTTTCGCCGCCGCCGCCTGATCGCGCTCCGGCCCAGGCCTGGCGCACTCCAGAGCTGTCGCAAGCGCCGCCGTTCGCCTCCTGAGAAGAGCAGCTCCTCGCGCGCTCTTTGCGCGCTGCCTCGAAGCTCATTCTTTGGAGTCGATTCATGTCACGCCTCTTCGCGTGCGCGCTGCTGCTTCCCGCGCTCGCCGCCGCACAAGAGCAGTCCGATGCCGGAGTCGCAGACCAGAAGCTCACCGAAGAGATCGAGGTGCAGGGACACTATTTGAACCAGGTCGGCACCACCGACGCCGCCAGCGCGGGAAGCTACACGCACCAGCTCATCGAGGATCGTCCGCTGCTGCGGCCGGGCGAGATCGAAGAGTTGGTTCCGGGCTTGATCGTCACCCAGCACAGCGGCGCCGGCAAAGCCAACCAGTTCCTCTTGCGCGGCTTCAACCTGGATCACGGCACCGACTTCGCTACGTCTCTGGATGGGGTGCCGATGAACCTGCCGTCGCACGCCCACGGGCAGGGATATGACGATCTGAACTCGATCATCCCCGAGCTGATCAGCCGCGTCGATTACGTCAAAGGCCCTTACTCGGCCGCCAAAGGTGACTTCGCCTCCGCGGGAGCGGCCGATCTCACTTATGTGAATTCACTCCCACAGGGGCATTTGGAAGGAAGCGCGGGATCCTATGGATACTATCGGACCTTCGCGGCCGCCTCGCCCGACGCGCTGGGCGGCAAGCTGCTGATCGCCTTCGAGGGCATGCACGAGGACGGCCCGTGGGTGAAGCCGGAGGATTACTACAAGTACAATGCAGTGCTCCGGTATACGCGCTCCGTAGGTCCCGGCTTCTTGAGCTTGATGGCGCAGGGTTACTCGGGCGAATGGAACGCGACCGACCAGATTCCTTTGCAGCCGGTGAAGGACGGCCTCTTGAGCAGGTTCGGCGAGGTCGATGCCTCGGACGGCGGGAAGTCGCACCGCTTTACCTTCTCGGCCAACTGGGCGCAGGAGCTGGGCGGCGGCGAGCTCAAGGCCAGCGCCTATGCCGTCAAATACGATCTCGATCTCTTCTCCAACTTCACCTTCTTCCTCGAGGACCAGACCAACGGCGATCAGATGGAGCAGTACGAGCGCCGCTGGTACGAAGGCTTCTCGGGCAGCTGGAAGAGAGAGCTGAGCGTCGCCGGGCTGCCTTCGCGGATCGAGGTGGGCTGGGAGTCACGCATAGACCACATCGATCCGCTCGGGCTCTTTCACACCGTGCAGCGCGTGCGCATCCAGACCTGGAGCTTGGACAGCGTCACCCAGTCGAGCGCCGCGCTCTACGGCACCTTCGAGACCCATCTGACGAGGTGGCTGCGCATCTCTCTGGGGCTGCGCGCGGCCCTCTACGATTTCCGCGTGGTCAGCGTCTCCGACGAGCGCAACTCCGGCGAGCAGGCCGACGGGCTGGTGCTGCCCAAGGCCAGCGTCATCTTCGGGCCCTGGGCGCGCAGCGAGCTCTTCTTCAACTTCGGCCAGGACTATCACTCCAACGACGCCCGCGGCGTGACCGCGCACTTCGACGCTCGCGATCCTGCGCAGAGCGTCTCGACCGTCGCGCCGCTGCCGAAGTCGTACGGTTGGGAGACGGGACTGCGCACGGAGATCGTCCCCAAGGCGCAGCTCTCCGTGGCTTTGTGGGGACTGATCCTCCGCTCGGAGCAGGTCTGGGATGCCGACGCCGGCTCGACCGTTCCGTCCGCGCCCACGCACCGGATCGGCGTCGAGCTCAGCGCCCGCTATCAGCCCATCAAATGGCTGCTCTTCGATCTGGATGCATCGTTCTCTCGGGCGCGCTTCTTGAGCTACGGCCGCGACGATCCAAACGACGGACCTTATGTTCCGGAAGCCATTGAATCTGCCGTCTCGGCCGGAGTGTCGGTGCACCAGCTGGGGCCGTGGTCGGCCAGCCTCTTCATGCGCTACTTCGGGCCGCGCTCGCTGACGCCAAATGATCTGGTCCGCTCGAGCTCGTCGTTGCTCTTCAACGCGCAGGCGTCCTATCACCTGACCAAGAACGTCCAGCTCAGCGCCGACCTCTTCAACATCTTGAACGCGCAGCCGGACGACATCGCCTACTTCTACACCTCGCGCATCAGTCCGGCGGCGGCCGCTCGCGATGACATCCACTTCCACCCGGCCGAGCCGCGCAGCGTGCGCGCCGGGCTCCTGATCACGCTCTAAGGAGCCGCCGCGTGGGCGTTGGCCGAGGGCGAGTCGATCAGGTCGACGTGCACGAGCGGATCCGACGGCTCGCAGAGCGGACCTTCGTAGCGCAAGAATGCCGCGGGCTTTCCCGAGACCAGGTAGATGGCGTTGTCCGGCACCTTGACGAAGAGCTTGGCGATGGCCGGCACGTCCGGGTGGATGAGGAACTTGTCCGAGTCCACCTTGCGGCCAGCCATGTCGATCTTCTGCGCGCCCACGTGGGTGATGGTCACCTTCACCTTGCGCGGCTTGGGCGACATGCCGATGGCGTAGAGGTCCATTTTCTGACCCTGCTTGACGATCTCGCGCATGGCCTTGATGGGCTCGATGAAGGCGATGCCCGTCCAGGTCTTGCCCGGCTCGATCTTGATGTGCTCGTCCCAGTGCTCTTCCTTCTCGCCGTGGTGCGCGCCCATGGCGTGCCCGGTCTTGAAGTCGATCGAGAACTCGCGCACCGGCTTGCCGTCGCGCGTCTCGTCCCAGCTCCAGGTCTCTTGTTGCAGCGGGTGCAGCCGGACGCTCGCCTTCTCGATGGCCACGCGGCCGCCCGGGAAGTCGTAGCGCTCCTCGATGTGCAGCACGTCGTTCGACACCGTTTGCGTGAAGCGTCCGTCTGCCTCGGGCTTGCCTTGCATGTCGGTCAGCGAGGTGAACGCCTGTGCATCTCCCTCGGTGCCCGCGACGGTGAGCCTGGGAGCTGGGGACGCGGCCATCAGAATCGACGCAAAGAGAGCAAGCATGCCCTGCAAGCTGCGCATGGGCGCTGGTTTCGGACAGTGTTACAATGGTCCGATGATTACGATTCACTACTGCAATAGCTGAGGCTACAAACCCCGGGCAGCCCGTGCGGCCGCCGCGTTGGAGAAGGAGCTGGGCCTCAAATCCGAGATGCTGGTGGGAAAGTCCGGACAGTTCACCGTCAGCCTGGACGGCGAAAAAGTCATCGAAAAGAACCTCTTCAGCTTTCCGGACGAGCAGCAGATCGTCGAAGCCGTCCGGAAGAAGCTGAAAGGTACCTAGGCCTTCTCCGTCTCGTGGTCATGGTCGTGATCATGACCTTCGTGATCGTGATCGTGGCCTTCGTGATCGTGGTCATGTCCGCCGTTGGCTTCCTGCGCGGCGATGTCCTTGCGGACCTGATCCATGTCGAGCGCGCGGACCTTGCTGAGCAAATCCTCGAGCGCGGCCTGGGGCAGGGCGCCTGCCTGCGCGAAGAGCAGGACCTTCTCGCGGAAGATCATCAGCGTGGGGATGCTCTGGATCTGGAAAGCGCTGCCCAGCTCCTGCTCCTCGTCGGTGTTGACCTTGAGGAACTGCGCGTCGGGATTGGCCTCGGAGACGCGCTCGAACACCGGCGCGAAGCCTTTGCAGGGGCCACACCAGGGCGCCCAGAAGTCCACCATGACGATGCCGCCCTTTTCGACGGCGGGACCAAACGTATCCTTACCGACTGCTTGCACGCCCATCTCGTATGACCTCCGCTCAGGAACGGTAGCTATGATGTAAAAACTATGCCAGCGATTCGTCGGACGGGCCGCCGCTGCGGGCCAGATCCTCGCTGCGCACCTTGCCGGGGTCCATTCCGCGGGCCCGTTTGGTCATGGTTTCGAACAGCTCGTCAAAGGGCGGCGGCTTGCCTTTCATGAAGCGCAGCGGGTTGACGCGGGCGACGACGAACGCCTTCAAGTAAGGAGAGGTCAGCCCGCGCTCCTTGAGCTTCTCCACCGCCGCGGAGACGGCCTCGTCGAACTCGAGCACCTTCTTGGCGCGCCGCTCGCGCTCTTCGAG
>DATBAA010000577.1:0-6546 GCA_036271755.1 Myxococcales bacterium
GTCTCGATGGGCTCGCGCACGTGATGGCGGGCCTCGCACTCGAAGACCAGCCGCGGCCGCGCCTCGCGCAACGTTCGCTCCGCGCCTTTGAAGATGCGCAGCTCGTGACCTTCGGCGTCGCACTTGATCAGCCGCGGCTTCGAGCCTTTCAGGTACTCATCCAGCGTCGTCACGGGTACGGTGCGCGCGTCGTCGCGGCCTTTGACCAGGCCTTCTTCCAGCGTCGCGCCGCAAGCCGGGCCGCCCGGGGGCACGTGCAGTACGGCCTCCCCGGACTTGTCCGAGAGGGCCATCTGCTCGATGGTCACCTGCGTAAATCCGAGCTTGTGCTTCATCGCTTTCAAATACGCCGCCAGCTCGGCTTGCGGCTCGAAGCCCACCACTCGGCCTGACGGCCCGACCTGCTTCTGCATCCAATAGAGATACCCGCCGCGGTGCGCGCCAATATCGACGGCCGTGTCGCCCGCCTTCAACGAGCGGATGACATAGCGAATCTCATCCGGCTCGACTTTGAGCCGATACCGCCACGCGCGATAATAAAACTTGAGCGGAGCAAGCAACTCAGTGCACCGCCGGCACGACTTTCTGCAGCTCGTCGGGGCGCAGCTCGAACTTGCCACCCGGGAGGCAGACGTCGACCTCGCTGCGGACTCCGAAGCGGCCGGCCAGGTAGATGCCGGGCTCGATGGAGAAGCAGGTGTCGGGCAGGTGGCGGCGCACGTCGTGGGTCTCGAAGTCGTCGTTGTTGACGCCGTCGCCGTGGCCGTGCAGGTCGATGCTGTGGCCGGTGCGGTGCACGAACTGATCGCCGTAGCCTGCCTTCACGATGACATTGCGCGCGGCCGTGTCGACCTCGGCGCCCGTCGGCAACTTGCCGGCGGCCGCGCGGTCTTTGATCAACTGCAGCGCGGCGTCGCGGGCGGCGAAGACGATGGCAGCGATGCGCGAGATCTCCGACGGCACCTGCTCGCCCAGGAAGTAGACGCGGGTGAGATCGCCCCAAGCGCCGTGCGGGCCGATGCGCGCCGCATAGTCGAGCAAGAGGAAGCTGCCCGCGGCTGCCACCGCCGAGCCCGTTTCGGGAGCCGAATAGTGCGGGTTGGCCGAGTGCGCGTCGACCGCGACTCCCGGCCAGCCGTCGCCCAGGCCCGAGGTCTTCCAACGAGCCCGCACGAACTCTTGCAGCTCGCGCTCCGTCGCCGGCTGCCCGGCGCGAATCCGCCGCGCGGCTTCTTGCGCGGTGGCTTCCAGATCGGCCGCCAGGAGCGACGCCGCGGCCGCCTGCGATGCGAGCTCCTCGCGCGAGAGCACGCTGCTCAGCGCGGCCACCAGCTCGGCGCTGGAGACGACCTCCGGCCCCAGCGATCGCACCAGCTCCACGATGCCGCCGTCGACGCGCGACACGGTCTGGATCTCGGCCTTGGGCGAATAGTCCATGGCCACGCGCTTGAGACCGCGCAGCAAGGTGCCCAGCTCGCGGTCGCGGCTGCGCCAGGAGGTGTAGCTGGTAGCGGTCCCGGGAACGCCGTCCAGCGAGTGCGGCTCGATGGCGTGCAGGAGCTTGCGCGGCTCGCCCCGCGCGGGAATCAGGCACCACCAGGCGCGCGTGCGCGGGCCGTCCGACCCGAGCCCGAGCACGCGATAGGCAATGGAGTCCTCGCCGCGAAAGTCGAAGAAGAGCCACCCGTCCAATTTCGCCCGGACCAGCGCGGCTTGAATTTTAGCCAATTTATCCGCGCTCAATCCGCCCGCCAGCTGCGGCTCGAGCACCTTCAACGGCGGCACTTGCGGCACGCCCGCGTCGGGCATGACCTGCGGAGTCATGTCAGGCCGCGGGGTCGGCGCGGGAACGGGAATCTGCGCCAGCATCAAAGCCAATAAAGCAATCATTCCTTGCCACCCGCGCCCTTGAAGCCGTCGTCGCGCTCGCGGAAGAGCACGTTGAAGGTCGTCAAAGAGCCATAACAGCCGGTGATGTAAGCCTGCAGATCGACCTTCTCCGCGTCGGTCAGCTTCGGGTGCGCGTTGAGCTTCTGCTCCAGCACGCGCAGCTTGTCGCGGACCATGACCACCTTGTGAAAGAGCGACTCCAGCGGCAGCTCCTTGCCCTGCACCGCGGGGTCGGCCGGCTTCAGGTGCGCCACGCCGCCTTCCCACTTGGGCGCCAGCGGCGCCACGCTGCCGCCGCGCTCTTCGTCCATGGCTTCGCGGATCAGATCCTTCAGCTCGTCTTTGGTCATTTCCAGCTCTCCGCAAGGTCCGTTGGGCGTCCGCTGCCGCACGGCGGGTTCGGCCGATTCGCGGCGGGCGCGCGCCTGGGTGGTCTTGGCGGCGCGGGCGATCTGCACCACCGTCGATTCTCCGCCCTGCGTGGGCCGGCCGCGCGCGTCCAGGCCGCCGGCGCGGGGAACGTACGAATCGCAGATGGGGGCGGTGCAGGGGAACTCGCCGCGATCGGTGCGGATGCGGCAGGTGCCCAGCAGCAGCCCGCGGCGCGTCTCGATGACGCGGTAGACGATGCAGGTGCCGCAGATGGGTCCGTACGAGCAGACGTGGCCAATCTCGGAGGGATCGGCGACGCAGTCTTCGACGTCCGGGCAGTCCTGGGTGGGCGCGATCGGTTTCAAGTCCGGCATGAGCGCGGCAACAAAGCCTTGGCTTCGAGCAGCGGTCAAGGGCCAGCGTAGATGACCTGCCCGCCAACGACGGTCGCGACGATGGGCACCCGCGCCAGCTCGTCGACGTGGACGGCCATCACGTCGCGGCCGAAGACGGTCAGGTCGGCGTCGTAGCCTTCGCGGATGAGACCGCGGCGGGCCTCGGCGAACTCGGCGTACGCCGCACCGGCGGTGAAAGCCTTCAAGGCCTCCAGGCGAGTCACTCGCTGCTCGGGCATCCAAGCCACGCCATTGGCCAGCTTGCGACCCGCCGCTGCCGCGAGACCAAGCCGTGGGTCCGGGCTCTCGACGGGAAAGTCGCTGCCGAAGGCCAGCACCGCGCCCGCGTCCAGAGCCTGCCTCCAGGCGTAGGCGCCGCGCTGGCGTTCGGTTCCGTGGCCCAGGCGCTCCTCGGCCCAGGCGCCGTCGCTGGTGGCGTGGGTCGGCTGCATGGAGGCGATGGCTCCGCTCTTCTTGAGCAGCGGCACATCGCGCGCCTTCAAGATCTGCAGATGCTCCGCGCGCGGCCTCAGCGCCTTGGGCAGCTTGGCGAAGACCTGCAGCACATTGGTGCACGCCTGATCGCCGATGCAGTGGACGCACGGCTGCAGGCCGGCCGAGGCCGCGTGGACGATGTTCTCCTCCAGCGCGCGCGGGTCGCTGAGCAAGAGGCCCTTCTGGCTCGGGTCATCGCTATAGGGTTCGCTCAGCGCGGCGCCGCGGCTGCCCAGCGCGCCGTCGGCAAAGAACTTCACCGCCCGCACGACGAAGTTGGGCAGCTCGGACTCGTTGAGCGCCAAGGGAATCTGCTCGTCCAGATCGGACCCGCCGTCGATCATCGCGTAGACACGCAGCGGCAGCAGGTCTTTGCGCGCCAGCCGGCGATACGCCTCCAACGCTTCGGGCTCGGCGGCGGCGTCGTGAACTCCGGTGATGCCCAGCGCGGCGAGAGCTCGTAAAGATCTTAAAATATTTGCTTCGGCAACATCCACCGTCGGCCGCGGAATGGCGCGGCGCACGAGGTCCATGGCGGTGTCGATGAAGACGCCCGTAGGCGTTCCGTCCGCGCGCCGCAAGATGCGGCCACCCGGCGGGTCGGGCGTGCCCGCGCTGACGCCCGCCGCCTGCAGCGCGCGCTCGTTGCACCAGAGCGCATGCACGTCCACCCGCAGCAGCGCCACGGGATGGTCGGGCGTCGCCGCGTCGAGCAGCACGCGATCGGGAAATGCCCGCGCGGCCCAGGCGTTCTGATCCCAGCCGTTGCCGCGCACCCACTGCCCCGTGGGGACCAACTGCGCGTAGCGGGCGGTTCGCTCGACACACTCCTGCTCTGACCTCGCGGAGCCGAGCTTGATCTCTTCCAGCCCGCGCCCGTGCAGCGCCGGATGTCCGTGCGCATCGACGATTCCGGGCGTCGCGCAGCCTTCTCCCAGCTCGATGAAGCGCAGTCCTTCCCGGGCCTCGCGCTCGCACTGCTCGCGCGTGCCCACGCGCACGAAGCGGCCCGCGCGCACCAGGGCCGCCTGCGCGAGCGGCTTCTGGGGGTCCATGGTGTGCAACGTGCCGACGATGAGCAGGTCAGACATAGGGCTTGAAACACCGGGCCGGGTTCCCCGTTAGACTACCTGTCATGGACGCACGCAGCCACCTGGACGGCAAACTCCTGCTCGCGCTCGTCGGGTCGGCCGTGCTCGGCATCTTCTTCTGGACAGCCTGGCCGCTCTACCCGTTCAAGCTGCTGGTCGTCCTCATGCACGAGAGCGGACATGCGGCGGCTACGTACTTCGTGGGCGGCTCGGTGGACCAGATCCGCATCGACCCCAACGAGGGTGGCGTCACCTTCTCGCGATATATCCCGGCGCTCTGGCGGTCGGTGGTCGTCTCCAGCGCCGGCTATGTCGGCTCGACCGTCTCGGGCTGCGTGCTGGTCTGGCTGGCGGCTCGGACCAAGACGGGCAAGTGGCCGCTGGTGGCGTTGGCGTTGTGGTGCACCACGGTCGCGCTCCTCTATGTCCGCGACGGCTTCACCCTGATGTTCACCGCCGGCTGCGCGCTGGTGCTCTTCGCGCTGGCCCGCTTCGGCTTCGACTGGCTGCGCCGGGCAGTGCTGGTCTTCCTGGGCTCCTTCTCGGTCTGCTACGCGCTCTACGACATCCGCGATGACTTGCTGCACCTGCACTCCAGCGGAGCCAGCGACGCGGACACTCTCGCGCGGCTGACATACATCCCCGCCATCGTCTGGGGAGTCGCCTGGGGCGCGCTCTCGCTCGTCTTGATTGCCCTGACGCTGCGCCGAATACTTATCGATCGCGACCCAGCTCCCGCTGGTCTAACTCTCAGCGCCAATCTTCGCCAGCGCTCGTGACAATTTCGAATTCGCTCTCCAGTGGAGCGTTCACCTCGCTACTTCTTCAGGCGCCGGCCACCCATACCGCCGAGCCATTTCTTGCCTGCATCGCAGGTTGCCGGTTCGTGCCTCCGCGCTTGATTCCCCTAGCAGATACTCCCTTCGTTCAAGACCGAGACAGGGCACAGACGCTCTCCACAGGAGACTAAGTAGCCACTCGCTTTCGAGCGGCGACACCTTGATACTGCCATCGAGGAACGCGATCACGACTCTACCGTCCGAATTGAAGGCTACGGAGGTGGGGAGAGAGTCCCCTTTCAGTTCGAGTGGAACACCCGATCCATCGCCACTCCAAACGCGCGTCACATTGTCGGACGATCCGGTGATGATCTTCGTTCCGTCTGAACTGAAAGCCACGGATACCACCCGCTCCCCATATCCGCGAAGGACAACGGAGTCAGTCAACGTCGTCCTGTCCCAAATCCGTGCGGAGGCATAGGCTCCCGAAAGAATTTTTTTGCCGTCGTTGCTAATCGCAAGCGAAGATATCCACCCGTCCGAACCCTCGAACACCTTCGGCTCACCTGGTCCATCGGCGTTCCAGATCCGGACCCCGCCGTCTTTCGATCCGGACGCGACGATCGTTCCATCGCGGCTCAGCGCCAGAGCGGTTATGGAGGACTTCGTCTTGGGATCTCTTGAGGTTCCTTTCTTGGTCAGAACGACCGGAGGAAACACGCCATCAAGCCTTCGGATGTGTATCGTTCCATTCTGGAAACCAATGACAAGTTTCTGCCCATCGTCGCTGAATGCAATGGCCGTGACCGGCTCCGCGCTTCCGGTGAGCAACTCATGTTCATCCGATCCATCCCAGTCCCACACCTGCACAGAAGCATTCTGTGCTATCGCAACCTTTTTTCCACGCGGGCTAATCGCGGAAGCTGAAATAGGATACAATGTCTCAATCACGCCCTCGTTGCCAGAGCCGTCGACATTCCTAACGCGGACCACCTTTTCAGCGACTGTGAGTACTTTACTCCCCTCCGCGTTCAATAAAGTGTTGCCACCATGTCCTCGAAAGGCCCGAACGGTATCGGTGTCCTCGACAGACCAGACACGAGCTGTCGTGTCTTCAGATCCGGTGATGATCTTCTTGCCATCCGGGCTGAAGGCCACTGACCAAAGCGGTTGGTCGCTGACTCGAAGAACCGACGATCTGCCCGAATCGCTGACCATCCAGATGCGCAGCATTCCGTCGTCGCCAGCGCTCGCAATCTCTTTCCCATCCGGACTAAAGGCGACCGACCAGACGCTCCCCGATGCCCACTCACGCATGATCAGTGGTTCGGAACTGCTGGCGCTCCATATCGTGACGTTTCCGGCCTGCGAGCCAGTCGCGATCTTGCTTCCATCTGGACTGAAGGCAATCGAGAAAATCGCGCTTTTGTCCGAATACGTTGGTCCACCGATCACCAGGGAGGCGCCCGAGCCATCGGCGCTCCTTACGCACACGGTGCCGTCTACCGAGCCCGTAGCAATCTT
>DATBAA010000578.1:0-1580 GCA_036271755.1 Myxococcales bacterium
CAGCACTTCGTCGCAAGCCGTCCACGCGCGCTACCGCTACGACGCCGCGGACATCGTCTTCACGAAGCGCTTCACCGACATGCTGAGCCCGAAGCCCGACGGCCGGGTGCAGCTGGACTTCTCGAAGTTTCACGAAATCGAAGACGAGTAGCTCTGCTGCCCGGATCTCAGACGAGGCCGGTGTCTTTCAGCGCTGCCAGGATATCGTCGACGCTGCGGTAGCTCAGTGAGAGCGGGTCTTCGTGGGCGTAGCGGATGACGCCCTCGCGATCGACGACGAAGATGGAGCGGCGGGCGGAGCCGAGCATGCTGCGGACGCCGTAGAGCGCGGCCACCTTGCCGCCCGGATCGGCCAGGAGCGGAAAGCTGAGCGCGTAGCTCTTGGCCATGCGCTCGTGCAGCTCGAGCGTGTCGGTGCTGATGGCCCAGAGGGTGGCGCCGGTGGCGACCATCTTCACCCGCTCGGTCTCGTAGTGCGTCAGCTGCCGCAGGCACACGGGGGTGAAATCTCCCGGATAGAACGCTAGAACCACCACCTTGCCGCGCTGACCGGCAAGGTGGTACGCGCCCATCGGCACACCGCCCAGGTCGAAGTCGGGCGCGACCGCAGTTGGTTGCAGGTGCATGGCGCGGGACTTTAGTCGAAACAGGAGATGGGTGCATGGACGCCGTGATCCTCGATGCAGTACGGACGCCGATCGGTCGCATTCGCGGCGCTCTCTCCGCGGTGCGGCCTGACGATCTCGGATCGTTGGCCATTGAACGTCTGCTGGCGCGCACCAAGGTGCCGCAGATCGACGAGGTCTTTTTCGGCTGCGCCAACCAGGCCGGCGAGGACAACCGCAACGTCGCGCGCATGGCCTTGCTGCTGGCCGGGCTGCCGGAGAGCGTGCCCGGCGTGACGCTGAATCGGCTCTGCGCTTCCGGCCTCGAAGCGGCCGTGCAGGCGGCGCGGGCCATCCGGCTAGGCGAGATGGAGGTGTGCATCGCCGGCGGCGTCGAGAGCATGACCCGGGCGCCCTGGAGCGTGATGAAGCCCGATGCCGGCTTTGCCGGTGGAGCACTGCAGAGCTACGACACATCGTTAGGTTGGCGGTTTCCGAACCCGAAGCTAGCGGAGCGCTTTCCGCTCGAGGCCATGGGCGAGACGGCGGAGAACGTGGCCGAGAAGTACGGCATCTCGCGCGCCGATCAAGACGCCTTCGCGCTGCGCTCGCACGAGCTGGCGGTCGCGGCCTACGAAGCGGGCCACTTCCGGCAGGAGCTGATTCCGGTGCAGGCGGGCAAGGTGCTGGTGGAAAAAGACGAAGGCCCGCGGCCCGACACCTCGTTGGAGAAGCTGACGAAGCTCAAGGCCGCGTTCCGCGAGGGCGGCAGCGTCACGGCGGGCAACTCGTCTAGCCTGAACGACGGCGCGGCGGCAATTCTCATCGCGTCGTCGCAAAAGGCCAAGGAGCTTGGGCTCAAGCCGCTGGCGCGCATCATCGCCTCGGCCAGCGCGGGAGTGTCGCCGCGGCTGATGGGCATCGGCCCGGTGCCGGCCACGCAGAAGGCGCTGAAGCTGGCTGGCCTGACCGCCA
>DATBAA010000579.1:0-5352 GCA_036271755.1 Myxococcales bacterium
GATCCCCGCGGGCTCCGTCGAGCTGGTCGTCCCCCCCGGCTGGGCCGGCCGCCCGTTATTGGCCTCACAGCCCTGAAACCAAACGTGCTCGTCTGCACGCCTTCAGGCGCGTGCCGGCGGCGGCAGCGATACGCCGGGGTGCATCAGCCGTAGGAAGCGGGCCTCGGCTTCGGCGATGAGGCCGGCGGTGTCGGCCAGGGCCTCTTCGGTGCTCATTCCCAGCTCGATTGCGTCCGCCAGCTGTGACTCGATCGCCTCGATGATGTTCTCGTTCCGCATGGCCGGATACGCTAAACCTCTCCTCTCACATCGCAAGAAAACGGCCGGAGCCAGAGATGCTCGCAATCTTGATCGTCGCGGCAGCAGCAACGCAGGCTCCGGCGGCGGCAACCCAGGTTCCATCGGCGGCAACTCCAGCTCCAGCAGCGGCGCAAGGTCCGGCGGCGGCGCAAGGTCCGGCGAAGAAGCCGGCGATGCCAACCGAGCCGGCGGCGCACGCGCTGGCCATCGCCAAGGAGCTGCCCTGGGCGCGCAACGCGTTCTTCGAGATGCGGCGCGAGGCGGGAAACATCAGCGACCCCGCGGTGCGGGCCGCGGTAGAGGCGCAGATCCTCGCGCCCTGGGTGCCGCCCGACACCTGGGCGCTGACTCACTTGGAAGAGGCGCGCAAGCTGCTGGGCGAGCCCGACTTCGCGCTGCCCGCGGCCGGCAAGGGCGCCTTCGCCTCGGCGCCGGGCGGTCCTTGCGAAGACGGACATCACGGCTATCCGGGCGGGCTGGGCGTGCACACGCTGGCGAATCTGCTCCATGCGCGCGCGCTCGCCGGCGTCTACAAGCACGTCTACGGCGTCGAGCTCTCCAACGATCTCCTCACCGCCGCCGCCATCTGGCACGACTCGATGAAGGCGTCCACGCTGCCCTGGAAGGAAGACGGCTCGTGCGGGCCGGAGGCGAAGATCGCCGGCACTGCCGCGCATCACGTGCTGGGCCTCGCGGCGGCCATCTCGCGGCACCTGCCCAAGGACCTGATCTTCATCATCGGCAGCGCGCACGCGCCCGACCTGGCCCAGGTGTGCAAGTGGGTGAAGGCCGCGTCGATCATCGCGGTGGGCCGCGACACCGACTGCCTCACCAAGCTGCCGGAGGAGGCGTACGTGAACCACTTCGCCGACGCCGACTTCCCCTTCACCGTCACCGCCTGGACCAGCTACGCGGCGAAGGCCCCCAAGGGCTGGGAGCGCTTCGACGCGCTCCTGCAAGACGGCAACGACGTTGCGTTTTTCCAGCGCTCGCGCTGAGCCACTTCCGCTCAAAGCGCCCAATCCTTATTCAGCAACGGACGCAAACCGCGCCTGCTCGCCCTACGAGCATGTTCGTTTGCGCAATGAACAATTGCCGGACCTACGCATTGATCGGAAAAGACGCAAACCACTAACCGAAGACGTGAAGGATTTGGACACCTTGGATATGAGTCCCCAGAACCCCGACGGAGCTGCCTCCGCGCTCCGCGCCCGCTATCTCGCGGCCCAGCTGAAGGGCGACAGGCGCGAGGCCTTGCGGCTCATCGCCGACGAAGCGGGCGCGCTGGGTGCGGAGGCCATGCAGCTCGAGGTGATTCAAGAGGCGCAGCGCGAGATCGGCCGGCTCTGGGAGCAGAACCGCATCACCATCGCGCAGGAGCACATGGCCACCGCCATCTCGCAGCTGGCGCTGGCGCAGGTGTACCGCGACGCCACCGCCGCGCCCGGAAACGGCAAGCTGGTGCTGGTGGCCTGCGTGCAGGGAGAGCAGCACGCCTTTCCCGCGCAGCTGGTGGCGGACCGCCTGGAGCTGGCCGGCTTCGACGTGCGCTTCCTGGGCGCCGACGTCCCCACCAGCGGGCTCTTGGAGATGATCGGTCAGCTCGAGCCGGACCTGCTCGCGCTCTCCTGCGCCATGCCGTTTCATCTGCCCTCGCTGCGCGATGCGGTGCGGCGGGTGCGCGCGCTGCCGGGCCCGCGGCTGCCCATCCTGGTGGGCGGCAACGCGGTCTTGACCAGCTCACCCGTAGACGAGGTCGACGGCACCGGCCGCGATTCCAACGAGATGATCACCCTCTCCCGCAGGCTCTTGGGGCTGGGCAGTTGAGCGCGCTCCCGGACGATCTCGAGCGCGCCAGCCGCGAGCTGCGTCTGACCTGCGACGCAGGCGGCGTCTGCACCTGGGCCGACGCCCGCGCCGCGCAGCTGCTCGGTATCGCGCCGGGCACCGCGTTCAAGGCGCTGGCCTCGCCCGGCACCGAGGAGAAGGTCCAGCAGCTGCTGACCCGGGGCCGCACGCAGCCGGTGCATGGCTGGGAGCTGAGCCTCGTCGTCAAAGGCACGCCGGTCACCGCGCTCTTCGCGGCCGCGCCGCATGGCGACGAGGTGGCGCTGCTCGGCAGCATCGTCCACGAAGAGCACGCGCAGGCGCTGCAGCAGGTGGAGAGCGCCATGTCCGAGATGGTCGGCCTCAACCGGCAGATCGCGCGGCAGCAGAAGGAGCTCGAGCGCAAGCACGGCGAGGTGCTGAGGCTGAACCAGGATCTGGAGGACTCGTTCCGCGCGGTGAAGGCCATGCACGCCGAGCTGGAAGACAGGGCCGATGCGCTGCGCAGATCGGTCGACGTGCGCGGCCGGGTGGTGGCCAACGTCAGCCACGAGTTCCGCACGCCGCTGCACGCCATCCTCGGCCTCTCGCAGCTCTTGCTCGACCAGTCTGACGGGCCGCTCATGCCCGAGCAGCGCAAGCAGGTGGGCTTCATCCGCGCCGGCGCCGAGCAGCTCTCGCAGATGGTCAACGACCTGCTCGACCTGTCGAAGATCGAAGCGGGCAAGGTGATGATCCGCTCGGAGAAGTTCGGCGTGGGCGATCTCTTCAGCGCCCTGCGCGGCATGCTGACGCCGCTGCAGAAGCCCGGCTCGCAGGTGAAGCTGATCTTCGAGGAGGTGCCGGAGAGCCTCACGCTGGAGACCGACCGCGCCAAGACCTCGCAGGTGATGCGCAACCTCATCGCCAACTCGCTCAAGTTCACTGAAGCCGGCGAGGTGCGGGTGAGCGCCGCGCAGGACGCGGCCGGGGTCACGCGGCTCACGGTCAAGGACACGGGCGTGGGCATCGCGCCGGCGGATCAGCAGCGCATCTTCGAGGAGTTCGAGCAGATCGGCCACGCCCGCGACCAGGGCACGGGCCTGGGCCTCGCCATCTCGCGGCGGCTGGCGGCGCTGCTCGACGGCAAGCTCGAGCTGACCAGCGAGCTGGGCGCCGGCGCCTCCTTCACGCTGACGCTGCCGCGCATCCACCCGGAAGTGAAGGAGATGCACGAGGTCACCCAGCGCAGCCAGGTGCTCGATCCAGCGCGGCAGCCCGTGCTGGTCGTCGAGGACGATCGCAAGACCATGTTCGTCTACGAGCGCTACCTGAGCCTGGGCGGCTTCCAGGTGATTCCGGCGCGGACGGTGGAGGAGGCGCGCGAGGCGATGAAGCGCGTGCGGCCCGCTGCCATCTTGCTCGACATCATGCTCGAGCGCGAGAGCACCTGGGCCTTCCTGGCGGAGCTGAAGAAGGACCCGGCCACCATCGACATTCCCGTGCTGGTGGTGACCATCACCAACAAGGCGCAGAAGGCGCGCGCGCTGGGCGCCGACGAGTTCTGGCTCAAGCCCATCGACAAGGACCGGCTGCTCAAGAAGCTGCACGCCATCGCCACGCCGCCGGGCATGTACACGCGCATCCTGGTCATCGACGACGACGAGCGCGCCCGCTACGTGCTGCGCAAACACCTGGAGGCCGAATCGGAGTTCAAGCTCTTCGAGGCCTCGAGCGGCCCCGAGGGCGTGACCATGGCCAACCAGCACCTGCCCAACGTCATCTTTCTCGATTTTTTGCTTCGCGATCAGACCGCCTTCGACGTGCTGGACGAGCTGAAGGCCAACCCCAGGACGCGCGGCATTCCGGTGATCATCAACACCGCCCAGGACCTCGACGAAGATCAGATCGCGCGGCTGGGCGAGGTCACCGAATCGATCGTCTCCAAAGAGCACCTCTCGCGCGAGCTGGCCATCAACCGCATCCGCGACGCGCTCGACCGGGCCGGCGTCAAAGCCCACCGGAGCGACGCATGAGCGAAGGCCACAAAGCCCAGCCCACCGTCCTCAACGTCAACGACAGCCAGGCCAACCTCTACACCACGACGCGCATCCTGCAGCGGGCCGGCTTCGAGGTGGTGGAGGCCAGCGACGGCAAGGCCGCGCTCGAGCTCTCCAAGGCGCGGCCGGACCTGGTGCTGCTCGACATGCAGCTACCAGACCTGAGCGGCCTGGAAGTGTGCCAGCGCATCAAGGCGCAGGAGGCCACCTCGTCCATCGCGGTGCTGATGACCTCGGCCAACCACGTCTCCATGGAGAGCAAGGTGCTGGGGCTCGAGCACGGCGCGGATGCGTACCTGGCGCAGCCGTTCGAGGCGGCCGAGCTGGTGGCCATGGTGCGCTCGCTGTTGCGCATGCGGCAGGCGGAGCAGGACTCGCGCGAACGCAGCGAACGCCTCGTGGACGCGGACCGGCGCAAGGACGAGTTCCTCGCCATGCTCGCGCACGAGCTGCGCAACCCGCTGGCGGCCGCCACCACCGCGCTCTTCTTATTGGAGAAGGAGAACGTCGATCCGGCCCGTCAGCAGCGCGCACGCGACGTGATCCGCCGCCAGCTGGGAAACCTGGGAAGGCTGGTCGACGATCTGCTCGACGTCTCGCGCGTGACGCGGGGGAAGATCGAGCTGCGCCGCGAGACCGTCGACCTGACCGCGCTCTTGCAGCGCGTGACGCAGCTGAGCCGCGAGCGTTGGGCCGTGCCGCGCAAGCAGCGGCTGGAGCTCTCGGTGCCGCGCGACCAGGTGCTCCTCTACGGCGACGCCATGCGGCTGGAGCAGGTCTTCAACAACCTGCTCGACAACGCCAGCAAGTATTCCGAGGAGGGCGGCAGCATCTCGGTGACGCTCGCTCGCGGCGACGGCGGGTGCTCGGTGCGGGTGCGCGACGACGGCATCGGCCTCGCGCCCGACGCGGTGCCCAACGTCTTTTCGCTCTTCTTCCAGGTGGACCAGTCGTTCGCGCGGGCCAGCGGCGGCCTCGGCATCGGCCTCACGCTGGTGCGCACGCTGGTGGAGCTGCACGGCGGCTCGGTGACGGCGCGCAGCGCAGGCAAAGGCCTGGGTAGCGAGTTCGAGGTGCGGCTGCCGTCGATGGCTTCGGCGCTGTCCCCGGAGGCGCCCGGCGAGCACGCGGCCGGCGGAAACGTCTCGCGGCGCATCCTCATCGTCGATGACCACGGCGATGTCCG
>DATBAA010000580.1:0-2391 GCA_036271755.1 Myxococcales bacterium
TCTCCGCGACGATCGCAAGCTCGGCACGTCTTCATGCACCCGCAGAGTGACGTGCGACGGCATTGTCCGCGAAAACGCCGGCCGTGAATCGTGTGAAACGCGTTCACCCTTCGGCCGTCCGGCCCCCTTCCGCCGCCCGCCATGCGAGGGAAACTCCAACTGAACCGGTCGATGCATCTTGAAAACAGGATACTTCATTCAGACATGCTCGTCAAGACCACTCGTCTTGAGTACGCGGCCACTCAGGCTTCTCTTTTGGCGCCCCACCGCGGCGCTCCACGACAGTGTTCGCTCCAGCGCGGAACCGAAGACGCGCACAGCATCCAACGACGCGCACAGTAACCAACGACGCCCACATCTCATCCGCGAAAAGCAAAAACCACCGCGCGCAGCCAGGGCGACGCCTGCCGCTTCACCTCGAAACGAGACAGCATCCCGAAGCCAGTGACGCCCACCAACGCCGCGATGCCGCGCCGGCAACCTCAAGCGCCGGCGCCACAGCTACCGCTGCTTCACCCGCACCGCGAGCCCGTGCCACGAGCTCTCCTGCGCGACCGGCCGCACCTGCGAGGCGATCTGCAACGCCGCCCCTTCCCAAGAGAGCTGCACCGGCACCGCCCCGTTGGCCACGAAGACATCCGACCGCGCCGGCTCGGGCGCATTCGCCCGCCGCAGCGTCACGTGCGTCGTCACGCTGCCGCGCTGGGGCGCGGTCGAGGTCTCGCAGCGCAACTCGAACGCCTCGGCCATGGTCTTCCCGTCGCGCGAGAAGGCCACCTGGACGAGCTTCAGCGCGCACGGCTGCGGCTCGGGCGCGCTCCGCCAGATGTAGAAGCCCACGCCGCCGATGGCGAGCATCAGCGCCGTCAGCAGCAGGACCAATTTCAAGGCGTCAACCGCTCCATCATGCGCGGGAAGGGAATGGTCTCACGCACGTGGTGCAAGCCGCAGATCCAGGCCACCGTCCGCTCCACGCCCAGGCCGAAGCCGGCGTGCGGCACCGAGCCGTACTTGCGCAGATCGAGGTACCAGCCAAAAGCCTCGAGCGGCAGGTTGTGCTTCTCGATGCCGGCCTTGAGCGTCGCGTAGTCGTCCTCGCGCTGGCCGCCGCCGATGATCTCGCCGTAGCCCTCGGGCGCGAGCACGTCCACGCCCATGGCGACCTTGGGGTCCGTCGGGTCCTTCTTGAAGTAGAATGCCTTCATCTCCGACGGGTAGCGGTGCACCATCACCGGCCGGTCGAACTGCTTGCAGAGGATGGTCTCCTCGTCGCCGCCCAGGTCATCGCCCCACTTGATCGGGTGCCCGGTCTTCTGAATATATTCGACGGCTTCCGTATAGGTGATGCGCGGAAACGGCTTCTGCGTCTTGCGCAGCGATTCGACGTCGCGCTCCAGCGTCTTCAGCTCGGCTTCGTTGCGCTCGAGCACGGTCTTGACGATCTCGCAGAGGAAGTCCTCGGCCAGCGCCATGTCTCCCTCGAGGTCCATGTACGCGACCTCGGGCTCGACCATCCAGAACTCGGTCAGGTGGCGGCGAGTCTTGCTCTTCTCGGCGCGGAAGGTTGGCCCGAAGACGTACGCCTTGCCCACGGCCATGGCGGCAGCTTCGCCGTAGAGCTGGCCGCTCTGGGTGAGGAAGGCCTTGCCCAGGTCGAAGTAGGGGACCTCGAAGAGAGTCGAGGTTCCTTCGCAGGCTGCGGGCGTCAAGATGGGCGAGTCCACCAGCGTGAAGCCGCGCGAATCGAAGTAGTCGCGGATGGCCTTGATGATGGTGTGCCGCACCGCCAGAATCGCGCGCTGCCGCGACGAGCGCAGCCACAAGTGCCGCTGCTCCTGCAGGAAGCCGACGCCGTGCTCCTTGGGCTGGATGGGGTAGCCCGCCTCGCCCTGGAGGACCTTCAAATCAGTCACGTGCAGCTCGAAGCCCAAGGCGCTGCGGGTGTCCTTGGCGACCTTGCCGCGCACTTCCAGCGAGGCCTCCTGGTGCGCGTCGGTGGCCGCGGTGAAGGCCGCTTCCGAGACGTCCTTCTTGGAGACGACGCACTGGATGACGCCGGTGCCGTCGCGCACTTGCAGGAAGTGGAGCTTGCCGCTGCTGCGCTTGCCGTAGAGCCAGCCGCGGAGGGTGACGTCTTGCCCTTCGTGCTTGGCGATGCCGCTGATGTAGACCTGGGTTTCCATAGGGGCGCGGAATCTATTGCCATTGAGGCCGCGCGTCGAGTACGACCGCACCATGCTCTTCGTTGCTCTCTTGCTCGCGCAGGACATCGCGCTGGCGGGCAAGGACGCGGGAGCGGTGCGCACGCCCAGCGCGGCGCAGGCCTGGGGCGGCATCCGCGAAGAACACCCGGAGCACGTCGCCGACTACGACCTGCAAGCCAGGCTCGAC
>DATBAA010000581.1:0-3768 GCA_036271755.1 Myxococcales bacterium
TATCATCCGCGGGCGCAGCCGCGAGGTCATCGCGGAAGGAAAGCGCGCCTTCTACGAGCAGGTCGATCGCCCGCTGCCCGGCGCCTATGCGGTTGCCGGCGAATCAATGGCGCGCGGGCTGCTGCATCAGGACGCCGCCGAAGGAATGGACGCTTTCATCGGCAAGCGCCCCGCGAAATTCAAGACCTGAGCAGGCTACCGGCCGCCCGCTGACCAGTGCGGCGAGCGCCTGGTTTGCTGCGTCGCGGGATATCCGGCGCGTATTGAAATACGCGGTTGATGGCCATATTTCTTCCCGTTGACGCCCTCGAAGAGACGGCTCACAATCAATCTCGCGAGGGGGAAATCAAATGAAGATTCAAAGCCTTGGTTGGATTGATATGTCATGCGCGGTGAGCGCCCGCCGCGCCCCGGAAGAGGAGCCCGCGCAAGCGTGTCCGCCCGCCGCGGTGGTCGCGAGCGAAGTGCGAGGCACCTTGGACGATGCGCGGTCCGCGGGTCCCGGCGCGGTCGAGCACTATCTCACTCAAGAGGGTACGGTGATCCGGCTGGAGAACGCGGAGCTGTGCAGTCCGCTCGACCACGCCAACCTGTTCGAATGATCGCCCCGGTTCGCGCTGGTGAATTGGATCAGCGGTCCGCCGCTTCGCTAGCCGCGAGCTCCGCCAGCCGCTCGCGTGCGAACGCCGCCGCCGAGCTGTCCGGAAAGCGCTCGGCCACGGAAGCATAGAGCTCTCGCGCCTCGGCCTGGCTCTCCAGCCGCTCGGCGCAGAGGCGCGCGAGGATGACCATGGCGCGCGGCGCGCAGCTGGCCCCCGGTGCCCGTCGCAGGAGCTCGCGGAGGATGTCGGCGTCGCCCCGTATCCATCGCGCGCTCACCTCGTCGGGGTCGCCGTCGGACACTGCCGCGAAGAGCGCTTCGCGGGAAACCTCCGTGCCCGCGGCCGGCGCGCGGCTCGATGGCGGAGCCCGGTCGCCGGTGGGAACGGCGCCGGGGAAGAGCGGCACTTGCCAGGTGTCCTCCTCGCCATGCCCAAGCTCCTCGGCACGGGTGAAGAGCAGATGCCCGGTCACGCACGCGAGGGCCGTCAGGCTCCAGAGCTGAAGGAAGTGAAGCACTCCGCCGTTGAAGATCTTGTCGCCGATGCGCGTGTCTCCGAAGTCGAGCCGGGGCTGGGTCGCCCTCAGCGCCAGCAGGCCGGCCCAGACGACGGTGATGACCTTTGCCGGCCTCGCGTCGCGTCCGATCGACCGCGCGGCGCGGGGCAGGTGCCACGGGGCGAGCCAGCGCGCGCCGCTGCCCTCGATCGAGGCGAAGAGCAGCGCGGGCGGCAGCAGCCAGACGGTGGCGATTCCAATCGGCCAGAGCAGCAGGGTCAGGCGACTCTCCGCTCTGGCCAACGCGGCGGCGCTGACGACGAGGAAGCCCACGCTGCAGAGCAGGCGCGGCAAGGCGCCGGTGAACGCCGTCTCCAGATCGTCCCAATGCGGCAAGCCAAACGGCGCGGCTCCCCGCCCGCCGCGCCGGACGATGATCAGCGCCCAGCCCAGCTCCAGCGCCAGGGCGGCCAGCAGGGCGTAGGCTCCGATCCGGAGCAGCAGCTCGGACGCGAAGGCGAAGATCGCCACCAGTCCCAGCGTGCGAGGCGAGAAGACCGGCCTGAGCGCGGCGCTCCAGGTCTTCGCGAAGGGCCGCAAGTGCGCCCGCGGGCCGGCGAGCAGCTCGGCCATTCCCCCGCAGCTGGCGCAGATAGGAAGCGTCCCCTGCCCGGCGGCGATGGTCGCGACGCAGGCGTTGCAGAGATCGCGCGCGCACGACGAGCAGCGCCACGCGGCCAATTCGGGCGCGTGTACGGCGCAGCGAAGGCTCATGACCTTCGAAACTAACTCAAATGCGAGAGCCGCATGAAACAGTCCGGCCAGGGCTCGCGAATCATCGTGGAGAGGCCCGCTTTCGGGCCAGCGCTTGACAAGTAAACGCGGCCTCGCTACAAGCCGCGCTTCCGAATTGGGGGCTTTGCATGAAGTCACGACTGCGCACATCCGAAGATGAGATGCCCGCGGCGGGATTTTGCCTCCGGTTGCATCAGCCCAAATAGGGTCTCGGACAATTTAAAACGAATGGCGGAGGGCCAGCGGCGTATGCCGGGCCTCCCTGGAGCGATCCGCGCGTTGGCGGATCGTCCTCGCAGGGAGTCGCCCGGGCGCGTTCCGCGCATCGGCACCGCTCGGCATTGAAACCAGCCGCAGATGGTTTCGCCCCACGGCTGTGGCCGTGGGAGATGTAGCTCATCAGGCAGAGCAACGGACTTTCACTCCGTATGTAAGGGGTTCGAATCCCCTCATCACCAACCAGGGTCGGCAATTACCCAGGGTGTCCGGCTGTAAGTCACCGCTGCAATCGGCCGTAGGCTGCTTGCGGTCCGCGACGATGTGCCGTCCCGCCGTCAAGTTCGATTCGATTCGAGTGAGTTGCCATCGCTCGGAGGATCGGAATCCACGGCGGGGCCGCCGCGAAGCGCACCGTACCAGCAGCGTGCGGAAGGGGACGAGCGCCGTGGTCGCGAGCGGCCGGACATCCGTTCTTTTTGAAGTGAGTCTTGGAAGTGAGTTGAACGAAGGGAGGACGCAATGCGAGTCGACGTGTCGTTGAGCGAGCGTGTGTTGATCTTCATCGATGGTGAGCCTTCGAGCTACCTGGGTCCGGGCCGTCATCGGATCCTGGCCATGCCGTGGCGCAAGCTCGAGGTGAAGCGGCTGAACACCGACAGCCTGGTCGCCGACTTGCGGCCCGAAGAGCTGGCGCTGGTGCCGGCCGCTGATCTCCGCGTGGTCACGCTCGGGCCGTACGCGCGTGCGCTGGTGACCCGGCGGGGAAAGCCTGCGCGCTGGCTTTCGACCGGCGTTCACCAGATTTGGACTGTAGAGCGCAATCCGCGGGAGAGCTCGCCGGCCGTGACGGCCGAGGTGTTCGACGTCTCCGGTGTCGAGACCGGGCCGCTGCGCGACGACGTCCGGGCGCTGGTGCCCGCGTCCGACTATGTGGAGGTCACCGCCGCCGAAGGGGCGACGGTGGTCCGCTACGTGGACGGCGCGCTCGAGGCAGTGCTCGGCCCGGGCCGGTTCGCCGCGTGGACCGCGAAGCGCAAGGTGCAGCTCGTCGCGCTCGAGGTGCGCGAGCGGCTCTTGCCGGTGAACGCCCAGGAGGTGATGACGAAGGATCGCGTGACCCTTCGCCTGAACCTCGCGGTCAACTATCGGGTGGCGGACGCGCGCCGTCTGGCCACCGTGGCGCGGGCGCCCGACGAGGTCTTGTACCTCGCCATCCAGCTCGCTTCGCGAGAGGCGATCGCGACGCGCACCCTGGACGAGCTGCTCGCCGCGCGCGAGGAGCTTGGGCAGTCGCTCATGCCGGCGGTCCAGGCGCGGGCGGCCGCGCTGGGCCTCGAGGTGCTCGACCTGGGCCTCAAGGATCTCGTCTTGCCTGGTGAGATGAAGGCGCTGCTCAACCGGGTGATCGAGGCGCAGAAGGTGGCGGAGGCCAACGTCATCACCCGCCGCGAGGAGACCGCCGCGACGCGCTCGATGGCGCAGACGGCGAAGGTCCTCGCGGAGAACCCGCTGCTCGTCCGCCTCAAGGAGCTCGAGGCGTATAAGGAGCTGGCGGCGAAGGTCGGGCAGGTGCACGTCGTCCTCGGAGACGGCGCGCTGCCGCAGCTACAGTTGAAGTAGTGGGGTCCGCCCGGTGTGAAAGCCGGGCGGACCTGT
>DATBAA010000582.1:0-6448 GCA_036271755.1 Myxococcales bacterium
GTGGATGATCTGCTCGACGTCTCGCGGGCGACCATGGGCAAGGTCGACCTGCGCCGCGAGCCGCTGGAGGTGTCGACGGCGATCTTGCGGGCCGTCGAGGTGTCGGCGCCCATCATCGAAGCGCGGAAGCACCAGCTGACCGTCACCGCAGCCGGCGCGGGGCTGGTGGTCGCGGGCGATCCGGTGCGGCTGGCGCAGGTGATCTCGAACCTGCTCAACAACGCCGCCAAGTACACCGACCCGGGCGGACACATAGAGCTGACCGCGCGGCGCGAGGAGGCAGAGGTGGTCATCCGCGTGCGCGACGACGGCCGGGGAATTGCGGCTGCGCGCTTGCCGGAGATCTTCGATCTCTTCGTCCAGGGCAGCCAGCCGCCGGAGATGTCGCAAGGCGGCCTCGGCGTCGGGCTGGCGCTGGTGCGCAGCCTCGTGCAGCTGCACGGCGGCCACGTGGAAGCGCGCAGCGCGGGTGACGGGCAGGGCAGCGAGTTCGTGGTGCGGCTGCCGGCGCTCGATGACCAGCCCGCGCCGGCGCAGGTGAAGCTCGAGCACGAACGGCGCAGTCCACGGCGATCGCGGCGCGTGCTGGTGGTGGACGACAACCTCGACACGGCGGCGGTGCTCACGGCGGCCCTCGAAGCAGAGGGTCATGAAGTTGCGCAGCAGCACGACGGCCTGGGCGCGCTGGTGACGGCCGCCAGCTTCCGCCCCGACTTGCTGCTGCTCGACATCGGCCTGCCGGGCATGGACGGCTTCGAGGTGACCCGCCGGCTGCGTTCGGACCCGCAGTTCGCGAAGATCAAGATCGTGGCGCTGACCGGCTATGGACGCGAGTCCGACCGGGCGCAGACGCTGGCGGTCGGCATCGACAGGCACCTCGTCAAGCCGGTCGAGATGGAGACCATCCTGGGCTCCATCCACGCACTCTTGGAAGCGCCCGAGGGCTGATCGAGCCTGGGGGGCTCGATGTCGAGCCATGCGCGGCCCGCGGCGGGCGCTCTCGCAACATTCCAGGCGAGCTTGATCGCTAAGCTACCCCTTCCTCAGGGGGGACGGCATGCCGAGCGAGACGTTGGTCTCGAACGAAGTGAAGCTGTTGCCGCCGCAGACGACCTTCGTGCGGCTCAAGCTGGAAGACGAAGAGGGTTCGCCGCTGGCGGAGTGCGCCTTTCGCATCACCGCCGGCTCGCGCAGCACCTCGGGCCGGACCAGCGAGGAGGGCGTCCTCGAGGCGGAGGCGCCGCTGGCCGAGGAGGCACAGCTGCACGTCGACACCGCGGCGGGCGAGAAGATCTACCAGCTGCGCTTCGCCGCGCTGGACCCTCCGGGGACCGCCAAGGGAGCCCAGCAGCGCCTGCGCACGCTGGGCTTCGACTGCGAGCCCTCTGACCAGCTGGACGACCAGGCGCGCGAGGCGTTGAAGCATTTCCAGATCGGCGCGGGGCTGACGGCGACGGGAGAGGTCGATCAGATCACCAGCGAGGCTTTGGACCGCGCCTACCGCGGCGGGTGAGGACGACGATGGCATTCATCTGCGCCAGCTGTTTCAACGCCAACTGCAGCAAGTGCAGCCCGAAGCAGGTGCTCTTCGAGGTAGCGGCGGCCAACGCGCCCGATCCGGGCGAGTCGTTCGAGGAGCTGCGGGTGCGGCTCGAGCTGGATCTGCTGCCGGCCTATGCGGCGCACTTCGAAGCCTCGGGCAAACGTCAGATGCGGCTGCACGTCCTGCGCGCGCTGGTCTTCGCGCGTTCGATGGCCGCGCTCTTCGAGCACGAAGGGCGACAGGTCGATCGCTTCGCGCTGCAGAACGCGGTGACGATGCACCAGTTCGGCAAGCTGAAGAAGCGCAAGAAGGAGACGGCGACGCTGGACCTGGCGGTGCAGCTGACGCCAGGCCAGGATGTGATCAAGCCCGGCAGCGGCGCCTGGAAGACCTACAGCGGCGTGCTCGCGACGTCCTATTTCACCGTCTTGAAAGGCGGTGACGCGGCGACGAACGTGGCGAAGTTGCTGGCCCCCGCGCCGCCGCCGTCGCTGGAGCAGAGCATCCTGCGCGACTGCTTCCGGCTCGACCGGATGCGGCCCACACACCCCACGGGCTTCGACGCGGATCGCGACCTTGGATTCCCCGGTCCGACTCCGCCGCCGTCGCTCACCGAGGCGCGCGAGGCGTTGATCCCGGAGGCGAAGCTCTTCATCGAGCAGACGGAGACGCTGGTGGAGAGCGACACCTGGCGCGACACCCGCGGCGACTGCCTGCAGGTGATCGAGGACCTGCTCTTCACCTGGCGCGACGACTTGCCGATGCTCTGCGACACCTACTTCACCGAGCCGCCCGACAAGGTCCCCTCCGGGAACGTGGCCATCGTGATGCAGTTCGCGGAGACGGACGGCGAGCCGCTGGCCGACTACCAGTTCGAGATCAAGTCGGGAGACAACACCGTCACCGGCCTGCTCGATCTCAACGGTCTCCTCACCACCACCGTGCCGGTGGGCAACGGCAAAGGCGTCTTGGCGCTGTGGAGGACCGACCGCGGCGGGGCGCGCGAGTTCGCCCTCGATCTGGCCAAAGTCGGCGTCGCGTACTGAGAGGCGGGGGAACATGCGAAGTATTTGGACGACTCCCTTCAAGAAGATCAGCTATTCGAAGGTCCGTTACTTCTCGGATAAAATCGTTTCTACGACCGGCAAGGAGGTGGTGGTGTGGCAGCCGCCCAAGACCGAAGTCGTCGTCTGGACAGCGCCGAAGATCAAGCGGAAGAAGCAGCAGACGGCCGTCGTGATGCTCGACAAAGAGTTCCTCAAGACACAGGCGCAGCTCAAGAAGCTCCAGGAGATCACCGAGAGGAACCAGGTTAAGGCGCTTCTGCGGAGCGAGATCGAGAAGTTGGACCGCGAGGCGCGCAAGGTCCAGCTGAAGAAGCGGGCGCCGACGACGGTCGCCGTCATCGACTACAAGGGCGAGAAGATCAGCCTCGTCAGCCTGGTGCAGTGCGTGTTCGACGAATCGCTGGTGTTCGGGTCGCTCGACGGAATCTTCTTCGGACCCGGCACCGACCTCATCTACCTGAAGCCCGGCACCAAGGGTTACTGCGGCACTTCGATGGAGGGTGAGAACTTCTACACCATCGACGAAGGCCACTTCGACGAGAAGCTGCTCGAGATCAGCCGCACCGACGCCGCGCACAGCCTGGCGGTCGAGGGCTTCTGGATCGTGGTGCAGGGGTTCGGCAGTTTCAGCGAGGAAGGTTCCTTCGAGCGCCGCCAGTACGCGCGAGCCAACGCCTTGAGCGAGGCCGTGGCCATCTGCAGGACCTTGAAGGACGTCGACGCGGGCAAGATCCTGAAGGGCCTCGAGCAGGAGCTCTACCAGCTGGCGGCCGCCGGAAATCTCAAAGGCGTCAACGGCTGGCTCTCCAACATGGAGAAGGTGCTCAACGGCATCGACGACCCGTGGAGATACCGGGCCATGGTCGAGGCGGTGGCGCTCGTCTCCGCGCAGGCGCTGCAGTTGATGGACGAGAAGTCGCCGCTCCTGGAAGTGAACGGCTTCGTCGGCGGAGAAGCCCTGCTGAACGAGATGTACTCGAGATACGATCAGGCGAAGAAGGAGGAGACCTCGTCGGCGAAGACCGGGTTTCTCGATTGGGTGTCCGAGAAGGTGATGCCGAAGCTGATCGACCCGCTGACCATCCAGCAGATGCTTGGAATGGTGATCGCCTACATCGACTTGCCGGAGGGGGCCGAGCTCACGGCCTATCCGCTGGGCGTGGCGCGCGTCTACACGTTGCGGAAGAAGGTGGTCCAGCGGACGCGGCTGGAGGACTACAGCCTGTTCAAGGAGAAAGGCCTGCCGGGTTACGGTTCGGTCTCGGTGCAGATCTGGGAAGGTCAGGACGTGGCGGGAAACGCCGTCGTCGTCTCGGTCTTTCGCGGCACCGCCAGCATCTCCGCGCAGGACGCGTCGGCCAAGAAGGAGAAGCACACCACCGGCGCCACCGCCAACGGCGACGAGAGCGGCGTCGGCCACACGGGCTTCGTGAACAAACGCGGCGAATACGCCGAGGCCGTCCTGACCGTCGATCCGAAGAAGAAGAAGAGGCACTACGTCATCGGGCACAGCCTGGGCGGAGCCACGAGCTTCGACGGCTTCGCCTGCCTGATCATGCACGGGTTCAAGGCGCGCTACGTCGGCTTCAATGCGCCGGGCACCAACCACTCGACCTTCGGCATGCTCTCGCGGTTTCTCACCCCGGAGAAGCTCGCGTCGCTGGTGACGCTGGTTACCGACGGAAAAGATTGGATTCCGACGGCCGGCAATCTCACTCCGTTCGGCCGCGTGATCCGCAATTGGACCAAATATACCGGCCGCAGCGGGCTGCTCCCCATCAAGTTCGACGATTGGGTCCTGGGGCACGGCTCGATCAACCTGATCATCCGCGCCCTGGTCGGCGCCAGATACCGCGAAGAGGTGTGGCACGCGGCGAACAGCACCATCGCCATCATCGAATACCTGCGGCCATCCTTCGCCTACTTCATCTTCGGCAGGAACCAATGGGAGAAGCGCTGGGCACCTCCGCAATTCCAGGCCTGGTGGAAAGCGGTGAACTGGACGCCCGCCATCCAGATCGAAAAAGATCAGACCGAAGGCCTCAAGGACAACAAGCTCTGATGGCGGCCGGAGACGAGGTGATCCGCTCGACGCGGCCGCTGCGCACCGGCACGAGCTTCGTGGTGGTGGTGCCGGACACGCGCGTCGTGCAGCTGCGCTGGGATCGCGCCGCGGCGAAGCCCGGGAGCGATTGCCAGCTGCTCGTCGAGGGCAAGGGCCTGGACGCGCTGGAGGCCCGTCTCGAACGCCGCGACGAGCGCGGCGTCTGGGAAGAGGTGGCCCGGCTGGAGCTGGCCGCCGACGCGAACGGCGCGAAGGCGAACGGCACCTGGACGCTGCCGGTGGCGGCTCCCGCGAGGCCGGCGGGTTGTTTCGTCAGCGCCAGCTGGGAGCGCGCGGCGGCCGCGCCGGGCGAGGAGATTGCCCTGCGTGCCACGGCCAACGGCCTCGACGAGGGCGCCTTCGTGGCGGTCGTCGTCGAGCGCTGGGCCGGCGAGGACGGCTTCGTGCCGGTCGAGCGCTGGCAGAGCTCGCTCGAGGGCGGCGCGGTGGAGACGAAGTGGCGCGTGCGGCCGTATCCTGCCGAGGCGGCGCCGCTCGGAGAGATCCTCGCTGTCCGGCCGGACGCGACGGAGCTGGCGGCCGGTGAAATGGCCTGGGCCTCCATCGACACCGAAGGCCTGGAGGGCAGCTGCCTGCAGGTCTTCCTCGAGCGTCGCGACGAGGCGTCGGGGCGCTGGGACATCGCCGGACAGGCCACGTCGCAAGTGAGATCGGGACAGGCGCGCGCGGGCATTTCACCGCCGCGGCGGGGGTCGCATGGCTGAAGAGACGGGGCCGGTCGAGCTGTATCGCTTCAGGGTCCGCACCGCGGACGGACGCGAGATGACGAGCGGCGTCTTGCGCGTCCTCTTGCCGTTGCCGCTGTCGGGAGCGCAGTGGCCGGCCGCCGAGCTTCAGCCGGGAAAGGTGAAGCTGAAGGTGCGTGCCCCGGGCCGCAAGCAGGTGGAGTTTACCGTCGAGCGGCAGGCGGGCGAAGAGTGGGAACCCATCGCCGGCGCCGCTGCGGCAGTGACGGGCGCGGTGGCGGAAGCGGAGGTGGAGCTGCCGGGCCTTCCTGGCGGAAAGCGGCCGGTCCGGTTCCTGGCGCGTGCCGACGACGGCGCGGAGGTGCGCTCCGGCGAAGCGGCGCTCTTGGGCGTCGAGCCGCCCGCGCCCGTGCTGTCGACGCCGGAGTGGTCGGCCGGCGAGCTCCTGCACGGCGGCGCGGCCGGACTCACGGTGCACGCCCCGGAGGAGCTGGAGGGCCGCAACGTGCGCTTCGTCATCGAGCAATCCGGCGATGCGGGTTGGAGCGAGTTGCAGACGGTCTTCGCCGAGATCAAGAGCGGCACGGCCGCGGCGCAGGTGCGGCTCGAGCATCCCATCGCCGCGAGCGGCAAGGCCTCGATCGCCGATCTCCTCGCGGCCCGGCCGGTCACCGTCCGCTTCCGCGCGGAGCTGGCCTGATCATCAACGAAGTGCGCGTGTGATATGCGCCCCTGACCACAAGGGGTACACGTGACCAAGGTTCTCGTCGTTGGCGGCGGCATTGGCGGGATGACCGCCGCGCAGGAATTGCTCGAGCGCGGCTTCGAAGTTTCGGTCTACGACTACCGCAGCATTCCCGGCGGCAAGAGCCGGACCATTCCCGCTCCGAACAGCGGCACGAATGGCCGGCCGGACCTCCCCGGAGAGCACGGCTTTCGCTTCGTTCCGGCGTTCTACCGGCACCTGCCCGACTCGATGACGCGCATTCCGTTTCCGGGCAACAAGAACGGCGTCTACGACAACCTG
>DATBAA010000583.1:0-2055 GCA_036271755.1 Myxococcales bacterium
GCCATACTGATCGAGCCGGTACTCCGCGCCGACGGTGAGCTCTTCGAAGAGGTGGAAGGTGATGAAGCCAGCCACGCCGCTGCGCCGGTAGTACTCGCGCTCGGCGCGGTTCAGCAGCGCCGAGTAGAGGTACGATTCGAAATTCGAGAGCCGCCAGCGGTCTGACGTGTCGGTGAGGTTGTGGATCTGCCCGCCCAACTCCGCGATGGCGAGGCCCGGGATGCGCAGGCGCGAGCCGATCAGCCAGTCGACGCGCTCCTTCGCGTTCAGCCGCTCGAGATAGGTCGCGCCCGGCAGGGTCTCCTGATCGTGGCGGCGGGTGTTGATGTTGACCGCGCCGTCCAGCATGAGGTGCGCGCGGTCGCTGGGGTCGTAGATGGTGAGCGTGCCGGCGAGGCCGGGCGCGAAGCCGGTCACGGGCGTGTGGCGGAAGAGCTCTTCCCAATGCAGGTCGGTCTTGCTGCGGTCGCTGCGCAGGTGGATGACGAGCGTGTCCTTCTCCAGGCCGTACCAGCCGCCGCGCTTGAAGTCGTGCTCGTCGTCGTCGTCCCACTCCATGCTGTCCGTGGGCTTGCGCGGCGAATCGATGCTGCGCGGATGCAAAAACGGCCAGCGGTGCTGGATGCGCTGCAGGGCCGTGTAGAGCTCGCCGCTGGAGAGGATGTCTCCGGGGCGCAGGCCCAGCTCTGCTTCGATCTCGCCCTTGAGGTGCTCGTCGACGCCGCGCACCTCGATGCGGCCGACGCGGCCTTCGTCCACCTCCACCAGGAATTCGCCGGCCGGAGTGACGTCTCCCTCGACGCTGGCCAGCGGATAGCCCTTGGCCTTGAGGTAGTCGCGCACGCGCACCAGCGCGGCCTGCGGGCCTTGCCAGAGAATTCCGGCGCGCACCTGCCCATCGTCCACCCGGGCGAGCCACGATCTCTGCGGCAGCGGGGCAGGGCATTCGCGCGCGCGGGCTTCGTTGAGGGTGCGCTTGCGGCTCTCCGCCTCGCGAACCGTCGGCACGTCCAAGAGCTGCGCGAGGATGTCGTCCGAGCGGAACTCTTGCAGGCCGCTCACCCGCACGAAGCTCACTTGCGGGTGCTCGGTCAGCGAGATGGTCAAGAGCTCGTCCTGCACCTGCGGCTCGACCGCCGCGAAGAGCCCGCTCTGGACGAAGCGCGCGGCCAGGGCGATGGCTTCCTTGCGCGAGAGCGGCGGCGTGGGCGGGCCGCCAACGAGCTCCCAGAGCTGATCTTCCGAGAGCGTGACCGTGCCAGCGAGGCGCACCGCGCTGATGGCGCCCAGGCTGGGGCCCAACGCCTGCGCCGCGTTGCCGGCCAGCCGCGAGCACTCGACCAGGTCGTCGGGCTTTTCCGCGGCCCGGCGCGCGTGGTGGTGTTCGGCGACGGCCGGGCTGGCCAGGAAGAGCACGAGGAAGAACGGAATCAAGATGATGCGCAGCGCGGAGGTCATCATGCGCTCTGTAAGAGCACGCCACGGGCCAGCCTTCGCGTGCGCGTAACCTCGCGGAATCGCGGCGGCCCACGCTGCCGGGCCGATGTGGACCAGACATCGCCGATGTGCCGCTGACATCACTCGGAGACGTCGATGCCGAGCGCCTTGACCCGGCGATAGAGGTTGCCCCGGTCGACCTTGAGCAGCCGCGCGGCGGCAGCGACGTTGCCCTCGCTGCGCGCCAGCGCCTCGCGCAGAATTCCGCGCTCGGCCTCTTCGCACAGCTCGCGATAGGAGAGCGTTCCCAGGCCGTCGATCTTGGCGGCGGCGGCTGAAGGCGCCAGCAGCGCGGCGGCCTCCTCGTCGATGGTGAGCGGGCCCGGATCGCGCAGCAGATGCAGCCGCTCGACGAAGTTGCGCAGCTCGCGAACATTGCCCGGCCAACCGTGCGCGCGCAGCGCCTTCTCTCCCTGCGCGGTCACGTGCAGCTCTTGCGGCCCGCGCAGCTCTGCGGCGAAGGCGCGCGTCAGCGGAACAATATCGTCCGGCCGCGCCCGCAGCGGTGGCACGCGAATGGGGAAGACCGCCAGCCGGTAGTAGAGATCCTCGCGGAAG
>DATBAA010000584.1:0-4918 GCA_036271755.1 Myxococcales bacterium
CATGCGCAAACTGATCGCCGCACTACTGCTCGCGCCGGCCGCCGCCTTTGCCGGCGGCTACGCCATCCCCAACGAGAACGCCCGCAGCCTGGCCCTCTCGCAGGCCGACGTGGCTGCGCAGACGGGTCCCGAGGCCGCCTACCAGAACGCCGCGGCGCTCGCGGGCCTGGTTGGCCTGGGCGCCACGGGAAGCCTCGAGGTCATCGCCAACGGGACCGACTGGTCCGACCCGACCCTGGGCAGCGCTTCGTTGCGCGCGCACCCCAACACGCCGCCCATGCTCGCCGTCTCGTACGGTGACAAGATCGGCAACGGCATGGGGTACGGCTTCGGCATCGCCTTCCTGGTGCCGGGCGGCGGCTCGATCTTCTGGCCCAACGGCTGGCCGGGCGCGGGCCGCATCCAGAGCGTCGACCAGAAGGTCTACCTGACGCAGGTGAGCGGCGGCTTCGCGCCCATTCCGTACGTCAAGGTCGGCGCCAGCTTCCTCTGGTACCGCGTCACCGAAGCGCTCGAGCAGCAGCTGAACTTCGCCGGCCCCACCGCCACGGCGTCGCTCGGCCTCGCCGGCAGCGCCTACACGTTCGGGCTCTCCGGAGAGTTCGACGTCCCCAACGTTCCGCTCACCTTCGCCGTCGACTACCGCCATCAGGCGTTCACCACGCTCGAAGGCAACGCGCACTTCGACAACGTGCCCTCGCAGTTCGCCACCCAGCTGCAGGACCAGGCCGCGAGCGAGCACCTCACCATTCCCAACCAGCTCTTCCTGGGCGCCAGCTACGACATCGACATGAAGACCAGCGGCGACCTGCGGCTGATGGCCGCGTACACGCTCGAGCGCTGGATCGTCTATCGCCAGGACCAGTATGTCGGCGACAAGGGCCTCGTCATCACCGTGCCGCGCAACTACCACAACGCGCAGGTGTACCGCGCCGCCGGCGAGTACTCGCACCCGGAGTTCCTGCCGGCGCTCACGCTGCGCCTGGGCGCCGAGCGCAGCATCTCCGACCAGCCCACCGACACCATCTCGCCCACGTTGACCGACGGCAACAGCACCGCCGTCTCGGTCGGCGCCGGCTTCAACTTCACCAAGTCGCTGCGCGTCGACGTCGGCTACCAGCACGCCTTCTTCGACACCGTGACCGCCACCGGGCCCGACGCCTTTCCGGGCAGCTACAAGACGCACGTGAACATCGTCAGCGCCGGAGTCACCTGGCAGCCCGGCAAGCTCTAAAGCGCGTCCTATAGCCGCATTTCGCGGAAGGGCTCGGGGCGACCCGGGCCCTTTTGCTTTTTTTTGTTAGCTCGCCGCACGGTACGACAAAGGGACGTTGACGACTGCGATCTCGCCCGCTACGGTCTATGTCGCTCGGCACCACGCGGATTCGCGGGTGGTCCCCCCCATCGCCACGGGCCTGCGCCGGTGCCGAGCGCTTTCTCCCCCCTACATGCACCCTTCAGAAGTTCGCGCTCCGGGCCGATAGAACTCTGTTCTCTCTACGTCCGGGGTCTGCATGCCGCTTGCGCGGGTGTTGTGTGTCGATGACGAACCAAAGCTGCTCGAAGGCCTGGGGCGGTTCCTGGTGGGCAAGTGCACGGTGGTCACGGCGCCCAACGGCGACGAGGCGCTGAAGATCGTCGCCGCGCAGGAGAGGTTCGACGTCGTCGTCTCGGACATGAACATGCCCGGCATGACCGGCACGGAGCTGCTCAAGGAGTGCCGCCGGCTCTCGCCCGACACGGTGCGCGTGCTGCTCACCGGCGAGACCGACCTGGACGTGGCCATCAAGGCGGTCAACGAGGGTCACCTCTTCCGCTTCCTCACCAAGCCGTGTCCTTCGCGCACCTTCGTCGACACGGTGATGGCCGCCATCGAGCAGTACCGGCTCATCACCGCCGAGCGCGTGCTGCTGGACCAGACGCTGGTCGGCAGCGTGCGGGCCATGACCGAGGTGCTCGAGCTGGCCAACCCCGACGCCTTCGGCGCCAAGTCGCGGCAGCACGAGCGCGCGCGCGCCGTGGCGGCCCATCTCAAAGTCTCCAACGCGTGGCACGTCGAGGTCGCCTCGATGCTCTCGCAGGTTGGTTACGTGGTCCTGCCCGACGAGCTCCTGCACAAGCTGCGCACGGGAGCCACGCTGGACGCGACCGAACGCGAGATGCTGGCGCGCGTGCCGGCCGTGGCGAAGCGGATCTTCTCGCTCATTCCCCGGCTCGAGCTGGTGCGCGACGTGCTCGAGCAGCAGGAGGCGCTCTTCGCCATGGGCGGTGAAGCGATTCCCATCGGCGCCCGCATCCTGAAGGCGCTCTCCGACCTGGGCGCCGAAGAGCAGCGCGCGCCGGACACCACCGTCGCGCTGGCCTTCTTGCGCGCCAAGCGCGGCCACTACGACCCGCAGGTCCTCGACGCCATCGCCGCGGTGTGCGCTCCCAAGCCGCCGCCCATCCACGAGATCGCGCTCGAGCAGCTCTCTGCGGGCATGGTGCTGGCCGCCAACGTCCTCACCAGGTCGCACGTGCTCCTGGTGGCGCGCGGCGCGGTGGTCACTCCGCAGCTCATCGAGCGCCTGCGCAACTACGATCTGAAGATGGGCGTGGTGCAGCCGCTGCTCTGCGAGCAGCAGACTCCCGGCGAGTCAGGGCCGGTGCGAGAAGGCTTCGTCGAAAGCCAGCTCCAGCTGCGGGCTGACACCGCGTAGCCCGTCCACCACCTGCTTCGCCCACTCGAAGTACTCCTGCTTGCGGGCGATGCCCCAGCCGGCGGGCGGCGCCGTGGCGACGTCGCGCAGGTTGCAGATCTTGTCCGCGAGCTTCACCAGCCGCGCCTCGCGCGAGAGATGCGGCGCGTGCTCGATCTGCGCCTGCTTGCGCCGCGACTTGGGCAGCGATTTGTCGTCGGTGACCTCGCCGACGATCGCGCTCACGCGCGGGCCGAACTGAACGGTCAGCTCCTCGAGCGTGGTCTCGGTGTCCTCGACGGTGTCGTGGAGCAGGGCCGCGACCAGCACCAGCGGCTCGCCGACGCCGCCTTCATTGGACAGACAATTGGCCAATGCAATGGGATGATTGATGTACGGCGAGGCCTCCGCGTCCTTGCGCCGCTGATCGCGATGCTTGTGGGCCGCGAACGCCAGCGCCCGGAGCACCAGCTGCAGATCGTTCTCTGATTGAGTCACGCGGACATCTTAATACCGCGATCATGCGACGGGTATGGAGAGGTGGAACAAACCTACGCAGGTGCCCTGTGTGCGTGTGTGATCGCCGTCAACACTCCTGAGTGACAGGTTTTTTTTGTCAATCTTGCCCATTCTCTTTTTGTCCCTCGCGGCGTGGACCGTGTGTTTCCACGTCACAAGGGAGGCACTTGATATGAAGAAGATGAACCTGATTGGCAGCATCGCAGTCCTCAGCCTGGCCGTGGTCGCCTGCGGCGGGAGCAGCAGCAGCGGCACTGCGTCCAGCACCACCAGCGCCAACGTGGACGGCACCGTCAGCTCCGCCAGCGGAGCATTGAAAGTCTCGGTTCCTGGCTCGTCGCAATCGGCCACTACCGACGCCAAGGGAAACTTCGCCTTGATCGGCGTGCCCAGCGGCGCCACGTCGTTGCACTTCACCGGCGCGGGCGTCGACGCGACTTTGCCCATGGCAGCCTTGATCGCGGGTGAAGACCGGCACGTGGAGGTCTCGGTCTCCGGCGGCACGGTCGACGATCACCCCGAGCGCGACGGCTCGCGCTTCAACGGCACGGTCGAGAGCATCACCTCGCCGACGCTGGTCGTCTCCGGCCACACGGTGACCACCACCAGCGCCACCACCTTCTTGGATCACGCCGGCAACGCCACCACGCTCGACGCCATCGCCATCGGCGCCTTCGTCGAAGTGGAGGGCGCTCCGCAGGCCGACGGCAGCGTGCTCGCCCGCAGCATCAAGCTCGAGGACGCGCTGCTGGCGGACGGCGGCGAGCCCGGCGATGACAACGGCAACCACGACGGCGGCGAGCCTGGCGACGACAACGGCCACGGCGGCAACGACGGCTCGCCCGGCAACGGCGCGCTGGCCCAGTTCGACGGCGCGGTCACGGCCATCTCGGCCACCTCGCTGACCGTCAACGGCGTCACCGTCACCGTCTCGGCCAGCACCGAGATCGAAGGCAGCAACGAGACGCACATCGCCTTCTCGGCCATCACCGTCGGCGAGCTCGTCGAGGTGAAGGGCGTGGCGCAGGCCGACGGCAGCATCCTGGCCAGCAAGCTCGAGGTCCGGGCGGCAGGCGAGGCCGAGGACGAGCACATCACCGGCGCGGTCACCGCTGTCGACGCCGTGGGCGGCTCGGTCACCATCGGCACCACCAACGTGCTGGTCGTCACCACCACCCGCTTCGAGGGCATCACCTCGCTGGCGGACGTGAAGGTGGGCGACACGCTCAATGTCGAGGCCACCGCGGCCGCCGACGGCACGCTCACCGCGACCGAGATCAAGGCCGCCGGCGCGCTGCCTCCGCCGCTCCTGATGGAGGTCCGCGGCGCCATCACCGCGCTGACCGCCACCAGCATCACCGCCCAGGGCAAGACCTTCACGGTCGACTCCTCGACGCGCATGGACAACAACGGCAACACCTTCACGCTCGCCAGCCTGAAGACCGGCCAGGTCGTCGACATCCGGGGCACGGCGCAGGCGGACGGAACGCTGCTCGCATCGCGCATCCAGCTGCGAAACAACTAGTAGAAGCCGGGCGCTGCCGCGGCGGGTCAAGCCGCGGCAGCGTCAGGTGGTGCCGATGAAGTTTGCTTTCACAGCGGACGTTCGGCGAGCATCATCCATCTTTTCGTCACTCGTCCGGTGTGTGCCGGTGTCATAGGTGGTGAATGCCAGCAGTAGACGGGGTCGCACAGTTGTACCGGCAGTTCGGACCCGTCGT
>DATBAA010000585.1:0-1998 GCA_036271755.1 Myxococcales bacterium
CTCGCGAGTCACGAGAAAGCCGCCGAAGAGGAAGTCGTCCACCAAGAGATTCTACATCGCGAAAGAGCCAGGCGAATCCCGGCCGGGTGACTTGCATCTTGATAGCGACGGCGGTAGTTACTTGCATGACGCAAGTCGCAAGAGGTGCCCTATGCAGCGGACGAATCTTGGACATGAGCAGTGCCCCATCGCGCGGAGCCTGGAGCGGGTGGGGGAGTGGTGGAGCATCCTCATCCTGCGCGACGCCATCCACGGGCTGACGCGCTTCGACGAGTTCCAGAAGAGCCTGCCCATCGCGCCCAACATGCTGACGCGCCGGCTGAACGCCTTGGTGGAGAGCGGGCTGCTCGAGCGGCGCCAGTACAGCGAACACCCGCCGCGCGACGAGTACATCTTGACCGAGCGCGGCCGCGACTTCCGCCCCGTGCTGCTGGCGATGATGGCCTGGGGCAACAAGCACTTCGCGCCCGAAGGCCTCGCCGTTCAGCTCGCGGACGTGGAGACGGGCGCCAAGGCGGAGCCCATCCTGGTCGACCGCAAGACCGGCAAGCCGATCACGCTCAAGACGCACCGGATGGTGGCCGGACCCAAGGCTGACGCGCGGATCCGCGCCCGCTACGAGGCGCGCCATGAGTAGCGCACAGCTTGTCACCGCTCCGAGCCCGGCCGGCGTGGCGGTACCCTCTGCGAAGAGCTTCGTCTCGCGGAAGCAGATCGCCATCGCGGCCGGGCTGAGCGTGGCCATTGCCGCTGCCATCTGGTTTGGACACCGCTGGTGGACCATCAGCCGCTTTCTCCAGAGCACCGACGACGCCTACGTGGGCGGAGAAGTGACGGTCATCGCGCCGCGCATCGCCGGGTTCATCGCTCGCGTGGAGGTCACCGACAACCAGCTGGTGCACGCCGGCGACCTCTTGGTGAAGCTCGACGACCGCGACGTGAAGGCCGCGCTCGCCAAGACCAAGGCGGCGGTGCAGGGCCACGAGGCGACGCTGGTTCATCTCGAAGCCACGCGCCGCCTGCAGCTGGCGATGATCGCGCAGGCCGAAGCCGGAGTGACCGCTTCGGACGCGGAGACCGTGCGTACCCGCGACGACCAGGCTCGCTACCAGAAGCTCACCGCGGAAAAGGTCGTGCCGCTGCAGAGCAGCCAGAAGGCGGACGCGGAGTACAAGCAGGCCGTCGCCTTCGGCACCCGCTCGCGGGCCGTGGTCGAGGCCGCGCAACGGCAGCTCACGGTCATCGACGCGCAGAAGCGCCAGGCCGAAGCCGCGCGCGCCGGCGCCATCGCCGACCGCGACGCCGCCGAGCTGAACCTGAGCTACACAGAGCTGCGGGCGCCCATCGACGGCACCGTCGGCAATCGCTCGGCTCGTGTAGGGGCATATGCCCCCATTGGCGCGCAGCTGCTCGCGGTCGTCCCCGCGCAAGGCCTCTGGGTCGACGCCAACTTCAAGGAGAACCAGCTGGCGCATTTGCGTCCAGGAATGGCGGCGTCGGTCGAGGCCGACGTGATGCCCGGCCAGGTGCTGCACGGCCGCGTCCAAAGCCTCTCGCCCGCGACCGGCGCGCAGTTCAGCGTGCTGCCGGCGGAGAACGCTACCGGCAACTTCACCAAGATCGTCCAGCGCGTCCCGGTGCGCATCCAGCTCGAGGGCGACCCCGCGCTGCTGGCCCGCCTGCGCCCCGGCCTCTCCGTCACCGCCGAAGTCGACGAACGCCCATGAACCCCGCCGACCTGACTCCGGCCAAGCGCGTCTTCGCCTTCGCGACGATGTGCGTGGGGCTCTTCATCGCGCTGCTCGACATCCAGATCGTCTCGGCCTCCTTGCGAGACATCGGCGGAGGCCTCTCCGCCGGCGCCGACGAGACGGCCTGGATTCAAACGGCTTATCTCATCGCCGAGATCGTGGTCATTCCGCTCTCCGGTTGGCTCTCCCGGGTGATGTCCACGCGTTGGCTCTTCTGCGCCTCTGCCATCGGCTTCACCGCGGCCAG
>DATBAA010000586.1:0-3920 GCA_036271755.1 Myxococcales bacterium
CCGTCGAAGAAGCGCTTCATGTCTTCGTGGATCATCGAGTGGCGCGTGAGCAGGTGCTCGAACTTGCCCAGCTCGTCCTTGGTGGGCAGGTGGCCGTAGATGAGCAGATAGGCCGTCTCGATGAAGGTCGAGTGGGCGCCCAGCTCTTCGATGGGAATGCCGCGGTAGCGGAGAATGCCCTTCTCGCCGTCCAGGAAGGTGATGCCGCTCTCCACCGAAGCGGTGTTCATGAACGCCGGATCGAGCGTCACGAGGCCGGTCTTGGCCCGCAGGTTGGAGATGTCGATGCCGCGCTCACCCTCGCTCCCTTGGGTGACCTGCAGCTCGAGCTCTTGCTTGCCGGCAATCAGGCGGACGCTTTCGGCCACAACGCGCTCCTTTCAACTGAGGACGACGGGCTGCTCTCTCGCGCGCCTTACGCGTAGTGTCAAGTGGAGAGAACGGCCAGCAGTCCGGCGACTTGCGCAGGCGTATCGCAGAGATAATCGGCGGAGGTCAGCGCCGCTCGTTCTCCGATGCCCCAGGTGACGCCGCAAGTCCGGACGCCGGCCGCCTTGCCGGTGGCTACGTCGACGCTGCTGTCTCCGACGAGCAGCGCGTCTTCTGGATCGACGGCAACCTCCCGGCAGAGCCTGAGCAGACCTTCGGGCGAGGGCTTGCGTGGCCGCTCGTCGCCGCCAACGATCTGTACGAATTTGTCGGAAATGTTCAAACCGCGGCAGATCTCCCGGGCGAAGCCGCCGGGCTTGTTGGTGAGCACCGCGCGCAGCTCAGGCGCTTTCTGCAGCAGCTCGGCGATGCCGTCGTAGAGCTTCGTCTTCTTCAAGAGGCAGGCGCCGTACTCTTCGCGCCAGATCGGCGCGGCCTCTTCGTAGCGCTCCTCGTGCATGGGCCCGAGCGATCTGCGGATGAGCCGCTCCGCGCCTTCGCCGACGAAGCCCATGACGACGCCTTGATCGTGCGTGGGCAGTCCCATGCGCGTGAGCATCGCGTTGACCGCGTCGGCGAGATCGGCGCGCGAATCAATCAGCGTTCCATCGAGATCGTAAGCCACCAGGCGGAGCATCGTTGGTCCCGGTAGCACGAAGTACTTAGAGGTGCGAGGCGCTTTTTGCTTTAACCGCTTCGCGCGCCTTCGGGTCCTGTTCGCAGACCGTATCTGGAGGATCTCCCCATGAAGAAGCTGCTTCCTTTGATTGCATTGATCGCCGCCGCTTGTGGAGGCACCAGCAGCGGTAATGCGCCCACCACGTCCGACTTCCAGGCCAACGCGCTGACGTTCGACAAGGTCGGAATCGCGCAGAATGATTCGGACGACAGCGAGCCCGCCAACACCTCCGGCAGCGCGCAGGCGGCGCCCACCGCGCTGACCATGAGCACCGTCAGCGCCGACGCGACCCGCGGCGACACCGACGCTTGCCACCCGCACCTCTTCCTCAACACCGACGAGGTGATCGGCCGCGTCAACCGCCACTTCACCAAGCTCGTGCACCACGTCGAGGAGGTGATCCGCAACAACCCGTCCTCGAGCACGCCCGACGGCACGGTCAAAGTCTGGGAAAATGTCCGCCTGGGGATTGATCGCAAGCTCACCATCACTGGGACGGTCAATGCAGACGGCTCGGTCACTTATGCCTTCAAGCTCGAGCTCGCCGGCGTCGGCACCACCGAGACGTTCGTGCAAGTGATGAGCGGAACGCTGACGCACTCGGGTCCGCCGGCCGCCGAAGTGGCCGACGCCGGCGCCGCCGTGGCCATCGAGAACAAGGGCACGGTCATGTTCGACTTCGACGCCCTGCACTCGGTGGTCCCGTCCGAGCAGGCCCGCGGCCAGCTCACCGACGACTTCGACAACCTCAACGATCCGAGCAAGGGCGTGAAGCGGACCGCGACCATCACGCTGACCGACTTCGTCCCCGACGACGCGCAGGAGGTCTCGCACGGCCCGCGCAACGGCGCGTACACCTGGGAGCGCGAGCCGGGCGTGGGCGGCTTCTTCCAGTACGAGGACTCGTTCATCCTGAACTGCCCCTCGAACAGCGCCCGCGCCATCGCCGACGTCAAGGCCGTGGCCCGCTGGTACCGCGCCGCCGACGGTTCGGTGCACGGCCGCAGCGACGCACAGGCCACCGGCGGCCAGATCCCTACGGGCGACAAGTGGGAAGGCGTGACCTGCGCCCAGGGCCCGAGCAGCAGCGCGCCGGCCGAGGGTGAGTGGCTGATGAAGGAAGAGGACGCGACCGGCGCCAGCCTCTTCATCGGCCACATCCAGGTCGGCGTGACTCCGTGCGACACCATCTTCGGCAAGGTCCCCGACGAGAACGACAGCACCAACGACTACGACTTCACCGCCGCGGTCGCCTTCCCCAACGAATTCTAGAATTCCCCCCGCAACAAACGACGGCGGCGGCTGGACCTCCCTCGGGTCCACCGCCGCCGTCGCCTTTCTAAAGGTGCAACGCCTTTTGAGTTAGGGTCGGCTCGTGAAGCTGGTGGAGATTCCGGAGGGGGAGTTTTGGATGGGAAGTGACTCGCCGGAAGGGGGCGAGAATGAGCGGCCGCGCCGGAGGGTCGCCACGGTCGCGTATCGGATCGGTGAGCTGCCGGTGACCAACGCGGACTTCGCGCCGTTCGTTGCCGGCGGATATGCCGAGCGCGGGTTTTGGAGCGATGAAGGCTGGGAGTGGATTCGGGCGCAGGGAATCACCGCGCCGCGGTTTTGGAGCGACCCGGCCTGGGCGCACTATCTGTCGCCCGCGCAGCCTGTGGTCGGAGTGAGCTGGTTCGAGGCCGATGCGTTCGCGCGCTCTTCGGGGCTGCGCTTGCCGAGCGAGCTCGAGTGGGAGCGGGCGGCTCGCGGCGACGACGGCCGGCGGTTTCCCTGGGGCGACGAGTGGCGGCCCGAGCTGGCGGCGCATCGCGGCGGTCTGCGGCAGACGCTGCCGGTTGGGCAATTCGTACAAAACGTCAGCCCGCACGGGGTTCGCGACTGCGCCGGCAACGTCTGGGAGTGGTGCAGCGACTTGTACGGCCCCGGATTGCGTTCAGCGAGAGGAGGATCGTGGAACGCGCACCCTCCCCAGCTTCGCTGCGCGAGCCGCAACGCCTGGCCGCCGGGGGCGCGCTACTCCAACCTCGGCTTCCGGGTCGCTTGCGGGTCTGCTCCGGATGGTGCAGCCTCTTCCGCATGATCGCGTTCAGCACCTCCGAGCGCTTCGCGCTTCTCGACGCGAAGGACAGGGACCGCCTCGAAGCGCTCGCGAAGCTCGATCAGTTCGCCGACGGCCAGGAGGTCTCGGCCAGCGGCACGCCCAGCGAGTGGCTGTCGCTCATCGTCTCGGGCGGCGTCGACCTGCGCACCCGCGCCAAGGACGGCGAGATCACGCTCGCGCAGCTGGGCCCCGGCGACATCTTCGGAGAGCTGGAGACCTTCGCCGACCTGCCCGAGGGAGTGCGCCACGTCGCGCGCGGCGAGACCATCGTGCGCGCCATCAACAAGCACCCGCTCAAGCAGGAGCTGAAGGTGCATCGCTCGCTGGCCAGCGGGCTGTTGGCGGTCTACTGCCGGTCGATCTCCGAAAAGGTTCGAGCCGCAAACGAGGTCGCCACCGGACGCTCCGCGGCCGTCTCCAAGCCGCCGCCGCCGCTCGGCTCACGCCCGCCGCACTTGAGCGTCGACGAGGTGGCCTGGCTCTCGGTGCTGGGGCAAGCCGTCGAAGCCGTCGGCGGCGAGTCCGTCGTCCGCGAAGGCGAGAGCAGCCGGTCGTTCTACGTGATCGCGAGCGGCGAATTGGAAGTGCGTAAACACGCCGGCGCGGGAGACGATCGCACGTTGGCCACGCTGGGGCCGCGCGACATGTTCGGCATCATGGCCTTCGTCGACGGAAAGCCGCGCTCGGCGTCGGTGGTGGCCAGCAGCG